>NZ_VPAM01000010.1:0-99678 GCF_013419215.1 Acinetobacter sp. YH12096
GGTGACTGCGTACCTTTTGTATAATGGGTCAGCGACTTACATTCAGTAGCAAGGTTAACCGATTAGGGGAGCCGTAGAGAAATCGAGTCTTAATAGGGCGTTTAGTTGCTGGGTGTAGACCCGAAACCGGGTGATCTATCCATGAGCAGGTTGAAGGTTGGGTAACACTAACTGGAGGACCGAACCCACTGTCGTTGAAAAGCCAGGGGATGACTTGTGGATAGGGGTGAAAGGCTAATCAAACTCGGTGATAGCTGGTTCTCCCCGAAAGCTATTTAGGTAGCGCCTCGGACGAATACCATTGGGGGTAGAGCACTGTTTCGGCTAGGGGGTCATCCCGACTTACCAAACCGATGCAAACTCCGAATACCAATGAGTACTATCCGGGAGACAGACTGCGGGTGCTAACGTCCGTAGTCAAGAGGAAAACAATCCAGACCGCCAGCTAAGGCCCCAAAATTATAGTTAAGTGGGAAACGATGTGGGAAGGCATAGACAGCTAGGAGGTTGGCTTAGAAGCAGCCACCCTTTAAAGAAAGCGTAATAGCTCACTAGTCGAGTCGGCCTGCGCGGAAGATGTAACGGGGCTAAAACTATATGCCGAAGCTGCGGATTTACACATTAGTGTAAGTGGTAGGGGAGCGTTCTGTAAGCCGATGAAGGTGGATTGAGAAGTCTGCTGGAGGTATCAGAAGTGCGAATGCTGACGTGAGTAACGACAAAACGGGTGAAAAACCCGTTCGCTGAAAGACCAAGGGTTCCAGTCCAACGTTAATCGGGGCTGGGTGAGTCGACCCCTAAGGCGAGGCCGAGAGGCGTAGTCGATGGGAAATTGGTTAATATTCCAATACTTCAGTGTAATGCGATGAGAGGACGGAGAAGGTTAAGTCAGCCTGGCGTTGGTTGTCCAGGTGAAAGGATGTAGGCATGTATCTTAGGCAAATCCGGGGTACTTTATGCTGAGATCTGACAGCAAGCTGTACTTGTACAGTGAAGTGGCTGATACCATACTTCCAGGAAAAGTCTCTAAGCTTCAGTTACACTGGAATCGTACCCGAAACCGACACAGGTGGTCAGGTCGAGTAGACCAAAGCGCTTGAGAGAACTCTGCTGAAGGAACTAGGCAAAATGGTACCGTAACTTCGGGAGAAGGTACGCTGCTTTTGGTGATGGAACTTGCTTCCTGAGCTGAGAGCAGCCACAGAAACCAGGCCCCTGCAACTGTTTATTAAAAACATAGCACTCTGCAAACACGAAAGTGGACGTATAGGGTGTGATGCCTGCCCGGTGCTGGAAGGTTAATTGATGGGGTTAGCGTAAGCGAAGCTCTTGATCGAAGCCCCAGTAAACGGCGGCCGTAACTATAACGGTCCTAAGGTAGCGAAATTCCTTGTCGGGTAAGTTCCGACCTGCACGAATGGCATAATGATGGGGGCGCTGTCTCCAGCAGAGGCTCAGTGAAATCGAAATCGCCGTGAAGATGCGGTGTACCCGCGGCTAGACGGAAAGACCCCGTGAACCTTTACTGCAGCTTGACATTGAACTTTGATCTTACTTGTGTAGGATAGGTGGGAGGCTTTGAAACCGAGACGCTAGTTTCGGTGGAGCCAATCTTGAAATACCACCCTGGTAATATTGAGGTTCTAACTCTGCTCCATGATCTGGAGCGAGGACCATGTCTGGTGGGTAGTTTGACTGGGGCGGTCTCCTCCTAAAGAGTAACGGAGGAGTACGAAGGTGCGCTCAGCGTGGTCGGAAATCACGCGTAGAGTATAAAGGCAAAAGCGCGCTTAACTGCGAGACCCACAAGTCGAGCAGGTACGAAAGTAGGTCTTAGTGATCCGGTGGTTCTGTATGGAAGGGCCATCGCTCAACGGATAAAAGGTACTCTGGGGATAACAGGCTGATACCGCCCAAGAGTTCATATCGACGGCGGTGTTTGGCACCTCGATGTCGGCTCATCTCATCCTGGGGCTGAAGCAGGTCCCAAGGGTATGGCTGTTCGCCATTTAAAGAGGTACGCGAGCTGGGTTTAGAACGTCGTGAGACAGTTCGGTCCCTATCTACCGTGGGCGCTGGAAATTTGAGAGGATCTGCTCCTAGTACGAGAGGACCAGAGTGGACGAACCTCTGGTGTACCGGTTGTGACGCCAGTCGCATCGCCGGGTAGCTATGTTCGGAAGGGATAACCGCTGAAAGCATCTAAGCGGGAAGCCTACCTCAAGATAAGATTTCCCTTGGACTTTATGTCCACTAAAGAGCCGTTGAAGACTACGACGTTGATAGGTTGGATGTGGAAGTGCGGTGACGCATGAAGCTGACCAATACTAATTGCTCGTGAGGCTTGACTATACAACACCCAAACAGTTGTATGTAAAGCATCAATTGATTCGATATTAAGCAAAATAACTTGATTTAGTTAACGCTTAAGAACAAAATATGCAACTTAGATATGATCTGTTAATAACTCATTTGACCAAGCAACGGCACTGAAAAGATAAGACCAAATGCAAAGTCATAACAGTTGTGCTGGCGACAATAGCAAGAGTGAACCACCTGATCCCTTCCCGAACTCAGAAGTGAAACCTCTTAGCGCTGATGGTAGTGTGGGGTTACCCATGTGAGAGTAAGTCATCGCCAGCTCATTATTCGAAACACCCCCTGAGATATCAGGGGGTGTTTTTTTATGTGTGATGAAAAGGGAGGGAATGGGGAGAAAATAAAGAATTCTTCATTCATTTTTATGTGATTTTTAAATTAAAGGCAGAAAGGCGTATACTATCCTTGTCATTGATGGAAAGCTCATGTCTGATTTAGCCTCAAATTCTCCATATATTGAATATGGCACACGGCCATTTCTTGCCATTTTATTTTCTTTATTTTTAGCTGGCTTCGCAATTTTTTCATCGTTGTATTGTGTACAACCGATGATGCCCATCTTTGCGAATTTCTTTCATGTCAGTCCGACACATAGCAGCTTTCCTTTATCTTTTTCTACCATTGCTTTAGCGATAGGACTACTTTTCACTGGTTTGATTTCAGATCGATTCGGTCGTAAGCCTGTGATGGTCACCGCTTTATTTTTGGCAGCGTCACTTTCAATCATTAGTTCTATATTTCCACTTTGGGAAATATTTTTATTGAATCGCGTGCTGATCGGATTAAGTGTGAGCGGTGTTGCTGCAGTTGCAATGACTTATATAGGTGAAGAAATTGAGCAAAAAGATATAGGCTTTGCAATGGGCCTGTATATATCGGGTACTGCGATTGGAGGAATGGGTGGTCGTCTCATTGCCGGGGTATTGATTGATTATATTAGTTGGCAAAATGCCATGATGATTATTGGAATCATTAACCTATGTATAGCCACAGCATTCTTTTTATTACTTCCGGCATCTCAACATTTTCAAGCTTACCCCATTCGTTTCAACCGATTTTATGAATCTTTCGTTAAAAATTTAGCAGATCCAAAGCTGAGAATTTTATTCCTTCAAGGCTTTATCCTCATGGGATGTTTTGTCTCTATATTTAACTATATGAGCTACCACCTATTAGAAGAACCTTATCAACTTTCTCAAACTTGGATTGGGCTAATTTCAATAGCTTATTTGGCAGGAATATATAGTTCACCTCGGGCTGCAAGTTGGGGGAAACGCTTTGGACGGGCAAAAGTTTTACCTTCGATGCTGATCATGATGCTGTTGGGGTTGTTGATCATGCTCATTCCGGCATTTTGGTCAGTCATTTTGGGGCTGATTATATTCACTTTTGCTTTTTTTGCAGCGCATTCCACGGCAAGTAGTTGGGTATCAGTTCAATCCCTGCAGTACCGTGCCGTAGGTTCATCTCTGTATTTATTTTGCTACTACTTAGGTTCTAGTATCTTGGGTAGTAGTAGTGGTTTGGTTTGGGAAATGTCTGGTTGGATGGGGTTGACGAGCTTTATTGCTGTTATTTTGATGATCGGTTTATTTTTAGCAATACAATTGAATAAATTAAAATAGAAATATGTGAATAAGCTATTATTTAATATTCGTTTTACATCTATTTTTTAATATAAATAACGCTATAAAAATGGCGGAATTTACTATTTTTATGATTATACAACTTTGGTCTAATATTTCTTTTAAAAGGTGCCTCATAATAATGAAACGCATCACAATATAATAAATAAAATATTTTTGGTTATCATTTTTAAAATTTCATATATTTTTAAATAATTGATATTAAATGTTTATTTTTATTTTTTGAATGTTTTTGCATTTATTTTTGGTTAGAATTATATATAGATCATCATTGGTTTTAAACTGAAGGTGATTATGAAAAATATAACTATTTTAATGATGGCTTTAGTTTTTATCTTAATCTCAGCTTGTACAAGTACCACGAATTTAGGGACAGCAGGCGCAGAGCGAAAACAGTTTTTTATCGTTCCTCAAAAGTTATTAACTAAACAGGCGGATAGAACCTATCAACAATTTATTCATCAAGCGAAAGACAAGCAACTTTTGATCATAGATCCGAAATTGGATCAAATTTTAAATAAACTCAAGCAAAATGCGGAGTTTTACCGCCATGGTTCGAGTCAATGGGATTGGCAAGTCAGTGGGAATCTCAATAAAGATTTAAATGCACATGGTTTCCCGAGTGGGAAAATTGTTATTAACACGGGTTTGTATTGGAGTCTAAAGCTGACTGAAGATGAATTGGCATTTGTGATGGCGCATGAAATGGCACATGCATTGCGTGATCATCATCGTGAGAAGATTTCCTTGCTGTTTGCTAGTCAGGTGGCGATGATTTCTTCAACTGCAGGTATCGGCGCGCTTGCTACTGCGGCCAGTAGTGTGACTGGGCAAGCTGTTTTTTTGCCTAAAGTTTCAAAATTTGAACTGGAAGCAGATGTCCTTGCACTTGATCTGATGTCGAAAGCGGGTTTTGATCCAAATGCAGCATTGAGTTTTTGGCAGAAATATCAGCAGGAAACGACACGCCGTCAAATGCTTGATGTAAAACCATTAATGACTCAAGACAGTATAGATAAGCGTAAGATTTATATTGAAAAATATTTACCTGAAATGCACATTCAATTTCAACAGGCGCAGGCTTTAATGTTGAATAAAAATGCGATAACTCATGGCACATTCTAGGTTGATTTAAACTAAAGCAAAGTTACAAATGATTTATTTAAATCTTGTTTTATAGTCGTGCTACAGCACGATTACATCTGATGTCTATATAAAACAATTCAATGATTCTGTAGCTGTTGTATAAATTATAATCAAGCATGATGAATGGAATTCATGGTAAAATGATCGGCTTTCATCTTCTTTGATCTTTTTTCAGATCATTCCATCTGCCAGCCGAGAATTGCTAGCCATGTCTACTGCTTATACTATGCAGACTGCGCCAAAAGCGTTGTTTGATTACGACAAATATTGGGCGTCTTGTTTTGACCCTGCGCCATTTTTGCCGATGTCACGCGAAGAAATGGATCAACTCGGTTGGGACAGCTGCGACTTTATTTTGGTTTGCGGTGATGCCTATATTGACCATCCATCATTCTGCTCAGGCATTATTGGTCGTACTTTAGAAGCGCAAGGCTTCCGTGTCGGTATTATTGCACAGCCGGATTGGACAGATGTTGAAGCTTTCCGTGTGTTAGGTAAGCCGAATATCGCTTGGGGCGTGACTGCCGGCAACATGGATTCTATGATCAACCGCTATACGGCAGACCGTAAAATCCGTTCGGATGATGCGTATTCTCCAGATAATCAACCGAATAAACGTCCAGACCGTGCAGCAACGGTATATTGCCAGCGTGTGCGTGAAGCATATCCAGATGTGCCTGTATTATTGGGCGGTATTGAAGCCTCGCTGCGCCGTATTGCGCATTATGATTATTGGTCAGATAAAGTCCGCCGTTCAGTATTGATGGACTCGAAAGCCGACCTATTGATGTATGGTAATGGTGAACGTTCAATCACGGAAATCATGCATCGTTTGGCCCGTGGTGAAAAAATCCAAGAGATTACGGATGTCCGCGGTACCGCATTTATTGTGAATAAAAATAACCGGGCTTCAAAAGCGAAGTTTGTTGAAATCGCATCAAATGATGTCGATGCGATTGGCCGTGTCGATCCGATCATTAACCCGTACGTGATGACTGAAGACCTTGAAGGCTGTGAAATCGAGAAAGGCAAAGACAGCGTTACGCAATATCAGGGCTTCCAAAAAGAGGCGGTAGCAAATCCGATTGTTCGTGAAGGCGATAATTTAGACGCCGACACGCAAATCGTGCAGCTGCAACCTGCATCAAAAGCCATTAAGCATAAATTGCCGCCGCGTGAATTGGCGGTGATTCGTTTGCCTGCCTATGAAGATGTGGCGAATGATCCTGTGCTGTATGCACATGCCAACCGTATTTTGCATTTGGAAACCAATCCGGGCAATGCGCGCGCGATGGTACAAAAGCATGGTGAACGTGATGTCTGGTTAAATCCACCGCCGATTCCATTGACTACAGAGGAAATGGATTATGTGTTTGACTTGCCGTATGCACGTCTGCCGCATCCAGCTTATGGTGAAGCGCGTTTTCCTGCTTTTGACATGATTAAGTTCTCTGTAAACATTATGCGTGGCTGTTTTGGCGGCTGTACCTTCTGCTCAATTACAGAGCATGAAGGGCGTATCATTCAAAACCGTTCTGAAGAATCGATTTTGCGTGAAGTTGAAAAAATTCGTGATACCGCACCGGGATTTACTGGGATCATTTCTGACTTAGGCGGCCCAACGGCCAATATGTACCGTTTGGCATGTAAAGATCCTGAGATTGAAAAGAACTGCCGTAAGCCGTCGTGTGTATTCCCAGGTGTGTGTCAAAACTTGCACACAGATCATGCACCTTTAACCCAGTTATACCGTAAAGCACGTTCATTGCCGGGGATTAAAAAGATTCTGATCGGTTCTGGTTTACGCTATGACCTTGCGGTGTTAAACCCAGAATATGTCAAAGAATTGGTGACACATCACGTCGGCGGTTACTTGAAGATTGCGCCTGAACATACCGAAAAAGGTCCATTATCGAAGATGATGAAACCGGGGATCGGGACCTATGACCGCTTCAAACAAATGTTCGATCGTTTTAGTAAGGAAGCAGGGAAAGAGCAGTATCTCATTCCTTACTTTATTGCAGCGCATCCGGGTACGACGGACTATGACATGATGAACTTGGCGATTTGGCTGAAAAAGAATGGTTTCCGTGCCGATCAGGTGCAAACCTTCTATCCATCACCAATGGCAACCGCAACCACCATGTACTACACCGGTAAAAACCCGCTGGCTAAAGTGGCGCGTTATACCGAAAATGTCGATATCGTAAAAGGTGAAAAACGCCGTCGTTTGCATAAAGCCTTCTTGCGTTATCATGATCCAAACAACTGGCCATTGCTACGTGAAGCACTCAAAGAAATGGGGCGTCAGGATCTGATTGGGAACTCAAAACAGCATTTGATTCCGACTTATCAGCCTGCAGGCAGTGCTGAGGGTCAATACCAGTCTGCACGTAAAAAGAACTCAAGCATTGCAGGTGATTCACAAAAACGTACAGGTGAACAAGGCAATCGGACTAAGGCTGCTCAATCGCGTCCTTCGAATACCAAGAAGCGTCCTGAGCGTGGTCAAATCTTGACGCAGCATACTGGTCTGCCGCCGCGTGAAACGGGTGATGCGAAAAAACCTTTTGGTGGTCCGAAACCCAAAGGAAAATCAAAGCCTAAATCACGCGCTTAAAATGGATAAATAAAAAAGACACTTTGGTGTCTTTTTTATGGGAGTTATGCTCGGCAGCATCAGACAGTTTGTATTTTTATATCTTGTTACCATCTGAATGTAGCCTTTGAGTCAGTTATTTCAATGAAATAGGAGCGAAAAATTGACAGTTTATCGGAATTGTCTAACAGTGAGAGGAAATCCGCTTGCTGACGTTTTTACGAATGATCTAAAGTATCTGTATATAGCAATGGATGCTATTACTCTGAATGAAGTGGCATGTGATGTTTGACGCTTTAAGTTTGCAACTTTTTGTCAGTTTAAATACGTATTGTGTGAAAGTTAGAGTTATTTTTTTAATAGGAAATTAAAAAAATAATACTGGTTGTATACTTCGTATTCATAAGAAGTATGTCAAAAACCAAAAATATAAGAAATATAAAGGATTATGAGATGACTATATACATAGTAATAGGGAGTATTTTACTCTTCTGTGTGCTCATAATGGCTTGGAAAAGTTTAGAAAGTGATTCTAAGCAACAAGATAGCGCATTGAAACAACGTGCTATTTTCAACATTAATGAGCAATTAACTTACACGCGTTTAAAAGAAATTTTGCCTAAGCATACGATCCTTGCACATGTATCTTTTGATGCACTGTTGACCACGAAATATTATCGGACGCGGAACAAGTATCGAAATATGGTGGCGGACTTTGTCGTCCTTGATGAACAGCACCAAATCTTAGCGATCGTCGCTTTAGATGATCCAATGGTGCTCAAACGGATGCAGCAGTCGCAATATCAAGATGCTTTGCTCGCTTTGGCAGGCTATCGGGTCATTCGTTATGATGATGTGCCTGAGTACGTTCAATTACGCGAAGATTTCTTAAATGAGCAGCGTGTACAAGCGCCATTTGTACCGGTTAATGATTTGAAAAAATATCATTTATATTCAGATTTGGAACGTAAAAAGATCAAAATTATTGGATCTTAGGGATTCAAAGAGCAAAGCCTTTTGCAAAAAAAAGCGTGTCTTTAGACATGCTTTTTTTTAATGGTTATTTAGGCTTAACGGCTACGACGGTTAATTCTACCAGTACACGCGGGTCGTATAATTTGGCTTCAACACAAGTTCTGGGTAATGCTTCAATGTCTGACACCCACGCATCCCATACCTCATTGAATGCGGCATAATCCTGTTCAATATCTTTAAGATAAATGGTCACTGACATAATGTGGCTTTTATCTGTACCGGCATCTGCAAGAAATTGATCAATGATCTCAAATGTTTGCTGTGTTTGTCCTTTGATGTCTAAATCAAGGTCTGTTGCCAATTGACCTGCCAAATGAACCAATTGACCAGAAATAGCGATTTCGGAAAAGCGTTTTGAAACATGCAGGCGTTGGATGGTCATGCGTAATATCCTGAAAGCAAAAAGGTCACTTAATCTTGAGTTTTAGGCATTGTAGCGGCAACAAAGGCCGTCAATAAACAGCCGACAGCAAGGTAAATTGCCACATAATGCCATGAACCATCACCCCAAATCACCAAAGCTGCTGCAATCATTGGGGTAAAGCCACCACCGATAATACTGGCCACTTGATAGCCGACACCTGCGCCACTGTAGCGATAGGCGGTACCAAACAAGGAGGTAAAAATCGGCTGGTGTACACTCACCACCATATCATGGGCAATATTGGCAAGGAAAATTGCACCGACAATAATCAGCCAAGTATTTTGAGCATCAAGGGCCATGAAGAAGGGAAAAGCTGAAAGCGCACCAATCAATCCACCCAGCACGCACATTTTACGATGATCAAATCGATCTGCTAGCCACGCAAAGAGCGGAATGCTGAAGCAGCTAATTGCACCAACCATTAAGGTGATATTGAGGAAGAACTGTTTGTCCATGCCCAATTGAGCGGTGGAATAATTCAGTGCAAAGTTCGTCACCAAATACATGGTGAGTAACTCGGTCAGGCGCAGCGCAATAATGTAGAAAAAGGCTTTGGGGTGTTGGCTAATCGCTTGCAGAATCGGTAATTTTTGCGGCGTTTGCTGAGCTTTGACCACATGGTCGACGAATTCTTGAGATTCGTCTTGATCACGTCGGATCCACATCGCAATACCCAGCAAAACAATACTGGCAATAAAGGGGATTCGCCATGCCCAATCAGCAAAAGCATCTTCACCCAAAGTGGCAATAATCAACGACACAGCGCCTGTTGCCAGAACGAGTCCGACGCCATAGCCAATTTGTACACCACTACTGTAAAAGGCTTTTTTGCCTTTCGGGGCATTTTCTACGGCCATCAGAGCCGCGCCGCCCCATTCACCACCAACCGCAAAACCCTGTATTGCTCGAAGTGTCACGAGCAGGATCGGGGCCCACCAACCGATGGCCGCAAAATTGGGTAATAAACCGATACCGACAGTCGAAATGCCCATCAGGATGACGGTGAGCACCAACATTTTCTTACGACCCAGCTTGTCACCAAAATGTCCAAACACAATGCCGCCTAATGGACGGAATAGGAAGCCGACGCCAAATGTGGCTAAAGCAGCAAGCGTGCCCATATTGTTGCCAATACTAGGGAAAAACTGATCTTTGAAAATGAGTGCGGCAACAATGCCATAAAGTAAAAAATCGTACCAATCGACTACGGCACCAATGAAGCTACTTAATGCGGCTTTACGCGCACGTTGTTCTTGATTTTGTGAAATATTTTGAGGATTTGGAGCAGTTTTTGCAGAAGGCATACAGCGGGGTATTCCATGATTGACAACAGAGTTGCCCTGTAATATTCGGATTTGATCGTCACGCCAATCACAGGACAGCATGCTGAAAGTAAAGGTGATTTTCAGCATCTCAGCGCATACACGGATAATGTAGTGCGCTGATAGAGTACTCTAATTTTAGGCTTTGTGAATAGAAAATTGCTTTAAATTTGTTCTTCTGCCTAAATCTTAAGCAAATACAATCTTCATGAAGTTTTTAGAGCAGCGAAAGTTGTGTTTCTTGGTTTTGCGCACTTAATTGATAGACCCCTATGCCAATCAGGCGAAATTGATCTTCCTCAGAAATATGCATTTCATGCAGTAATTGCTGCAATACCTGCGCAAGGTCTTCACGATGATTCAGTGACGTTTTAAAACTTTTACTGTGCTGTAGCACTTGGAAATTCTTCAGTTTTAATTTGGCCGATACACCGCGCGCGCTTAACTGCTTTTTTTCTAAACTAGACCAAACTTGGTCAATCAGTTTGGGCCAATAGGGCTGACATTGGCTCAGGGTGAGATCATCATCAAAAGTGGTTTCTTTGGAAATCTGCTGACGCTCGCGGCTAGATTGGACTGGTCGTTCATCAATCCCTTGTGCATACAGATAGAGTTGTCGGCCATATTTACCGAAATGATGAATCAGAACGGCTTCATCAATTTGTTGTAAATCACCCAATGTATTGAGTTGCATGGCTTTTAATTTTTCTTGAGTCACTTTTCCCACACCGGGTATTTTTTTCAGTGCCAAGTCATGGATGAAATGCAGAACTTGTGAAGGTTTGATAATACAAATGCCATTGGGTTTGTTCCAATCAGAAGCGACTTTAGCCAAAAATTTATTGGGCGCGACACCTGCGGAGGCAGTTAAACCAGTGCTTTGTAAAATCTCTGCCTGAATTCGCATAGCGACTTCGGTGGCGCTCGGAATGTGTTGTAAATTTTCTGTGACATCCAAATAAGCTTCATCTAAAGATAGCGGTTCAATCAGCGACGTATAGCGTTGAAAAATGGAATGAATTTGCGCCGAAACGGCACGATATTTTTCAAAATTAGGTTCGATCACCACGACCTGTGGGCAGAGTTTACGGGCCTGTGCCATCGACATCGCCGAGCGTAAACCAAACTCACGTGCAGGATAGGACGCGGCACAGATGACTGCACGAGGGTGATGTGAAGACACAACAACAGGAACCTGCTTGAGTTCTGGACGTTCCCGCAGCTCTACTGATGCAAAAAATGCATCCATGTCGATATGTATGATTTTCCTCATGCCTAGTTAGATCAGTGCCTAAAAATTGAATTTCAGTATCGCACAGTCAATCTAGCGCTTTCCTGAATTTTTTAACTCAAACGACACAGGTTGACTGAGTAAAACCACCTTGGTGTTTTGAGCTGCTGCCGACTGTATCAATAGATTTAGACTTTGAGGGGTATCATCGGCAAAGCGAGGTAAAAATTCGAGCTCAGGATTCAGTGGTTTGAAAAAATTATCCCAATGAATTGGAATCACTGTGCTGGGTTGAAGAGTCGCTAAGGTTTCTTTGAAATATTGCTGTTGAAACGCTGCCGTTTGCTTGGAAAGTTGGGCGATGCCTAAAAATAAAGTATCGACTTTTAGTTTTTGCAACTGTTTGGGCACAGCACCAGTACTGGCTTTGACTAAACTGTAATGTGGCCCATGTTGGATGAGATAGTCATATGATCCACCTTCTTTAAACTGACTAAAATGTGCAGGGAGTTGCAGTGGCTGCGAAATTTCTTCCCCCAAATCATCATTAACAGCCGTTGGCGGAGTATGTTGCGAGGGGATGGCAGTAATGGTGAATTTACCGATTTGCATCGGTTGCCAAGCTTGAACTTCGTGTAATTGTGATTCAGTGATTGGCATTGCCCGTGCGATATTTAAGGTGCTTTTAGAGCCGACAATCATGGCCTTGGGGAGCTGGTGGGCCAACATTGGAATATCGAGCGCATGATCATAATGTGAATGAGTCACGAAAATAGCATGTGTACGTTTTAAGTCGTATTGGTCGATATAGCTGTGTAATAAAGGCTGATCACTTTGAATCTGAGTGAATATGGTTTGACTGAGCGAAGGTCGGCTAAAGAAGCCATCGATGAGGATTTGCTCTTGGCCATCGTCAAACAGTAAAGTCGAAACGCCAAAGAACTTTACGTGATAGGGCGCCACTGAGTGAGTATCTGTAGTGCTTTGTGCGGGATGTTGATAATGCCACGTTTTAAACGCTGCCAAGGTCCCTGAAGGTTGGATCAAATAAGCCAATATCCCGAAGGCGAGGACTATAAAGACTGAAAATATAATAAGAAAAGTTTTTAAAATACGCATCCTGCGACTCAGTTTTCATGGATTATTTTTTCGATGTTGTCCTGCGTCGGTGAATAAATCAACGGGGTTTGATCGGGGAAACGCCATTTTTGTCTAAAAAATCAGTCCATGCCTTGGCATCACCTGAAAATACATTTAAATCGACGGTGGTCGAGATGCCTTGAATTTGTCCTTGATTGGTATGTTGCCAAATCAGCCATTTCGGATTGTTTTTTAGATCGGGTAGGCCTTTATATTCGCGGACCCACAGCGGCGTCTGTTTAAACTCGCCAGCTAAGACAATATTATAAAAAGACTTCGAAGTATAAAAAATCGGTTGTTTGCCATAATGGCGGTGTAAGCGATCATGCATATAAGTGATTTCTTTGAGTAACTGCTCTTTGCTATAGGTGTTAATGCAGTTGGTGTCATATTCCAAATCAATCACGGGAGGAAGGGCATCGGCTTTTTTCGGCACGGAAGCAATAAAATTTTCCGCCTGAATCTTGCCATCACGGCACAGACGGTAAAAATGATAGGCCCCAACTAAAAAGCCGTTTTCCCGTGCTTGTAACCAGTTATCTTGAAATTTTCGATCTTTAAAATCACCACCCTCTGTGGCTTTAAGATAAACAAATTGGTATTTTTTAGGTGAAATTTTTGACCATTGAATATCTTTTTGATGATGAGAAACATCAAAGCCTTTGACGGGATATTCTTCTGCAGATGCAGGGCGATGTGGCATCACAGCTAAATAACCCAATCCAGCCACCACCATGACGCCGCTGATAGCGCTGAGTGCAATAATCGGGCTGTATTTTTTGAGTGAACTTTTTGTGGTACGTGATTTGGCTTTTTTAGGCATGAAAATGTATCCAAGTGTCCTTTTTATCATAACCCTTTAGGGGCTGAACTGTCATAGATTTGCCCGATGACACAGGTTTAGACATCCACATGTTTAGGAATTTGCCAAAAAATCGCTGCGGTAATCAGGTTAATGCAGCCGAGTAAAATCAAGGTGCTATGGAATGCCGTTTCGATTTGTGCAGGACCATAATAGGCCGTAAACACGTTGACTAAAGTCCCTGCCAAAGCCACACCGATACTCATCGACACCATCATAATCATCGACAAGAAACTGTTGCCACTGCTGGCATCTTGTTGGGGTAAATCTTTGAGGGTTAAGGTATTCATCGAAACGAATTGCAGCGAGTTTAAAATACCAAAAATAAAAAAGTGTAAGGCACGTAACCATGTGGGGGTTTCAGCCGTAGAGAGCGCAAAACTGCAAATACAAGCGCCGACCAAGCAGGTATTTACCAATAACACTTTACGATAGCCAAAGCGTTGAATAATTTGACGAATAATCGGTTTGGATGCCAATGAACCGAGTACCGTCGGTATCATCAATAAACCTGTGATAAATGGCTCAAAGCCAAAAGCCACTTGTAGCATTAAGGGAATCAAAAATGGCATGGCATTGCCGCCAAGGCGGGCAAAGAAGTTGCCGATAATACCGATGGCATAGATCCGATTTTGAAATAATTTACTGCGAAACAGCGCATTGGCGTGGGTATGTGCATGAAAGGCATAGATCAAACTGGCGATGATGCCTGCTGCGACTAAAAGCAGGCTCCACCATAGCGGCAGATGCGGGCTGGCAAAGTTTTCAATGCCTAACGATAACCCCACCATGGCGACGACCAATAAGACAAAACCCATAAAGTCGAAGCGTTGTACGCTCGGTTCGGTCACATTGGGCATGGCTTTAAAGGTAATGAGTACCCCTAGCAGTCCCATTGGAATGTTAATTAAAAAGATCCAATGCCATGTTGCGACTTCCACCATCCAACCGCCAAGGGTAGGGCCAATTAAGGGGCCCATTAAACCAGCAAGGCTCATCAGACTCATAGCCGATAAAAACTGTGTCCGAGGAATCACTTTGAGCATCGCCAAACGCCCAACAGGCAGCAGTAATGCGCCACCTATACCTTGAATTACCCGATAAACCAGCAGCTCATTCAGGCTATTGGCCATGCCGCAGCCTAGCGATGCTAACGTAAAAATAATAATGGCTGTGAAATACGTATTTCGTACACCAAAACGATCGGCCAACCAACCACTTAAAGGAATACACGCCGCAACGGACAAGACATAGGCCACGACCACACTATGCATTTGTAGCGGGTCTTCGCCCAAACTTCTTGCCATCGCTGGGATTGCTGTATTGACTATGGTCGTATCCAGCCCTTGCATAAAAAAGCCAATAGAGACCAATAGCACAAGAAGTCTAAATTCGGGTTGTAAAGCCTGATGCGTTGGCGTGCTATTCATAAGTCAATAAAGCTGAGATTTTTAAACAGTTTAAATGAATATTGCCATTCGGATGTAGTAAAAGCTTTGCATAATTGAGCCAAAAAATTGCAAGAAAAATGCAATGAAAGTTTCATCTCTATGCAACCTAATGTTTATAACTTGGTCATATTTTAATAAAAGACGAATGAAAACATGAAACTACAAATTTCGGCACTGATGTGGTTAAACAAGGCGATGTGGGACCTGAAGGTCTGATTTTTATTGCCGCCAAAGATTCGCCCAATGCTCAACCTTTGTTGGTGGTTGGAAATGAAGTGAACGGTAGCACTGCGGTTTATCAGATTAAATTGAAATAATTAAATTTTAAATTGTTGTTTTATCTAAATTTTTATTTTAATGTCGAGAAAAGCACGGCACAAAATTGTATGAACGCCAGATAAACTGTCATAATGCGCTCAAGTCCTTCATTTATTGGAGGGCTTTTTCTTTATGGCAAAGGTGTTTTGTTTTCATGACAATCGAAATTCTGATGGTCATAGGCTTCTGTCTCGCGGCCTATTCTATTGTCGGTAATGATGTGCCACAGACATTGGGAACCTTTATTTCATCCAATGCGCATCGCCCTTGGTGGCTGTTGTGGATCTATGTCAGCAGTATTTTAGCCATTGTATTGGTTTATGGTTGGTACAGTTCTGGTGTGGGGGATGCATCTTATGGTCGTTTAGAAACGATTCCATTTCCCGCAGAAGGGGTCACGTGGCTCTATATTGTGCCACCGATCTTACTGATCATTTTGACTCGCTACGGAATTCCGGTCAGCACCACATTCTTAGTGTTAACGATTTTCTCTCCGAGTAGTCTCGGCTCGATGTTAACCAAGTCCATGATGGGTTATGCGGTAGCTTTTGTTGTCGCGATTATTGTTTATCGTTTTGTGATTAAAGGCATCTCGGTTTATTTCAGTAAAACACGTGATGAAACACCCTCGAATATTTGGGTGGGACTACAGTGGGTTTCGACGGCATTTTTATGGAGTCAGTGGCTGATTCAGGATTTGGCCAATATTTTTGTCTACGTCCCTCGTCAGGTGCCGCTGGAGTTCCTGATTTTTGCAATTGTGGTGTTTATCGTACTGCTTGGGATCATTTTGTACCAACGTGGTGGGGCGATTCAGGGCATTATCGACACCAAAACGGGTGTGGCTGATATCCGCTCGGCAACCATTATCGACTTTATGTATGCCTTGATTTTATTGGTGTTCAAAGAGTGGAGTAATATTCCAATGAGTACCACTTGGGTGTTCTTGGGCTTACTCGCAGGACGTGAATTTGCCATGTCCATGCATTTACATGAAGTGAATAAATATCGAACTTCACGAAATGTCAGCAAAGATGCGATGAAATTGATGCTTGGTTTGTTGATGAGTATTTTCTTAGCGACAACATTGCCATGGTTCTATCGTGTGGTGTCAGGTTAAGTCGACACGATCTTGATTTGAAGTAACATCGAGCAATAAAAAAAGGGGAATACTTTATTCCCCTTTTTGACATCTAAAATACAGTTAGACCACGAAATTTTTCGGGCAATCTAAATTTTTCAGTGCGCTAAAGATCTGCTTCGAAGAATTACATACGATCAGTTTGGCACGATGCTGCGGCGGCAAGAAACCTTCAGCGACCGCATGGTCTAATTGTGCAATTAGTGCATCATAGAAGCCATTGACGTTATAAAGCATCATCGGTTTTTGGTGTTGATTCAACTGTCCCCAAGTGGCGATTTCTAAAATTTCTTCGAATGTACCGAGACCACCGGGCAGAGCAACAAAGGCACTTGCACGTTCTGCCATCATGGCTTTACGCTCATGCATACTGCGTACGACGTGTAATTCAGTCAAATGATTATGTGCAATTTCATAATCCAACATAAACTCAGGAATCACACCCACAGCTTCGCCGCCATGATCGACCACAGCGTCAGCAACTTGACCCATCAGGCCAATACTGGCGCCACCATAGACCAGACCAAAACCATGTTCAGCCAAGCCTTGCGCCAACGCGATGGCTTTTTCTTGATAAATTGGATTGTTCCCAGAGCGGGAGCCGCAATACAGTGCGATTAAAGGTTGTGTTGTAGCAGGAGAAGGATTACCACGTTTTTCTGTCATTTTTAATCCGCTATTCATTACGTTTTAATTTTACCTTAGCATGTTATTTTTTATGACACTACATTGGCAGCTAAATATGACAATTTAATGTCATCATTGGGTTTAAATTCTTCCATACTGAGATTGTACTTTGGTAAAAAAGGGTGAATTTTTACCTTAACTTGCTATACTTAAAACTTCATTTCAAGCTAAAGAACCGTCATGGGTAGTGGTTGTTGTCACTCAGCACACATCAAAATATTAGAAAGAACGCCATTAAAAGCGTTTGCGCATGTCCAATGCATTTCATCTTCAAATCAGCATGATCTACGTGTGAATAACATTCAGGAGATACAACCATGATCTTTGAATGGATGTCCGACCCATCTGCATGGGTGGGTTTATTGACACTGGTGGTGCTTGAGATTGTTTTAGGTATCGATAACCTGGTTTTTATTGCGATTCTTGCGGAAAAATTACCGCCAGAACAGCGTAATACCGCACGGATTGTCGGCTTATTGCTTGCACTGTGTATGCGATTGGTCTTACTGGCCTCAATTGCATGGGTGGTGACTCTAACCAATCCACTGTTCCATATTTTCGACCATCCATTCTCCGGTCGAGACCTAATCTTACTGTTTGGTGGGGTGTTCTTGCTATTTAAAGGCACCATGGAACTGCGTGAACGTCTTGAAAATAAGCCGATGCTCAAGGAAGAAAATCCTGTGCATGCGACGTTTTGGATGGTGATTGTGCAGATTGTGGTGCTCGATGCTGTGTTCTCGCTCGACAGCGTGATTACCGCTGTCGGGATGGTGAAACACCTGTCAGTCATGATGATTGCGGTCATTATTGCTGTCGGCATTATGCTGTGGGCATCTAAGCCGCTGATGAACTTCGTGAACCGTCATCCAACGGTAGTGATTCTGTGCCTGTGTTTCTTGATGATGATCGGTTTCTCGCTCTTAGTCGAAGGCTTTGGTTTCCATATTCCAAAAGGCTACTTATATGCAGCCATTGGTTTCTCCGTACTGATTGAGTTTTTGAACCAAACCATGCGTCATAATCAGGAAAAAATGGTGACAACCACAGACTTACGTTATCGCACAGCCTCAGCAGTGATGCGTATGCTCGGTGGGAAAAATGTTGCAGACAATCAAAATGAAAATGAAGATGTGCTTGCAACACGTGCTTTTGCTGATGAAGTCTTTGATGAAGACAATGGGGTTTACCACAGTGTCATGGTACAAGGGGTACTGGGTTTATCTGAGCGTCCAGTAAAGTCCGTGATGACACCTCGTCCTGAACTGGAATGGATTGATTTAGATGAAGAACCTGAGGCGATTCGTGCTCAATTACTCAGTACCACGCATTCACGTTTAATTGTGGCACATGGTGAGTTAGACAATATCGCGGGTGCGGTACTGACTCATAAAGTCATGAATGACTATATTGAAACGGGCGTACTCGATTTCGAAAAACATCTCCGTGAGCCAGTGGTGGTGCATGAAAATGCTCAAGTTTTGATGGTGATGGAACAATTGCGTCAAGCGCCGTTGCAAATGGCTTTGGTGTTGAACGAATACGGTTCAATTGAAGGGATTGCAACACCGATTGATGTCTTAGAAGCGATTGCTGGTGAGTTCCCTGATGAAGATGAACCAGAGACGGCAGCAGAAAGTCTCGATGATGGTTCATTGTTACTCGATGGCTCAACCGATATTCGCCACGTGTCTTTATTGTTGGGTCGTGACTTGGTGGATGATGCTGAACAGTATTCGACATTGTCCGGATATATCTTATTTCATTTGGGCCGTTTACCAGCCAATGGTGAAAAATTCAAAGCGGATGAACACATCTTTGAAGTGGTCACAATGGATGGTCATAAGATCGAAAAAGTGCATGTCATTCCCATGCCAACTGAAGATTAAGTTGCGTATCGGGGGGTAATCTATATAGATCACTGATGTTACGCACGTAAAAGTAATTACGCATTTTTAAAATGATTTTTAAGTCTATTCGACGGAGTCTTACATCTAGGGTTTAAATAAAGGGATTAGCCTTCGGCTGGAGGTACTTTTGTTTCGGCAAAAGTACCCAAAACCATTGTCATCCGCAAAACTCGTTCACTACCGTCAAATTATTCAAAGCATTGCAAAAACATTTTTGATTAGAAGTGGTCCTGTCTCAAACACTTGCGGATGACCTTACCGTGTATCATTCTTTTATTTGAATCGATACGGATCTACTGATGAAAATTGTGTGGAAAGATCCGTTAAAATAGCCTGCATTGTCAGGCTATTTTTTTATGGAAACAAACATGTCACAAGTCCAATGTCCATGTGGCAAAGGTGAGTATGCCAACTGTTGTCAGCCCTTACATGCGGGGCGTGAAAATGCACAGAGCGCAGAGCAGTTGATGCGTTCACGTTATAGTGCTTTTGCACAGCATGAGATTGATTATATTGTACAAACAACTGCGCTTGGACAGCAGCAAGCCTTAGATGTCAGTGCCATTGCAGCGTGGAGTCAGGTCAATCAATGGTTAAAACTTGAGGTGGTACAGGCTCAAGAAAAGCTCGATAAAAATCATGCTCAAGTTGAATTTAAAGCCCATTATCACGATGGGCAGCAAGCGCAGGTACATCATGAAATTTCACACTTTGTGAAGTTCGAGCAGCGCTGGTATTTCCTTGATCCGACCACAGAGATGAAAATCACCATGAAGCAACCCTGTATTTGTGGTTCTGGACGAAAATTTAAACAATGTTGTGCGCAATTTTTATAACATTTGAGCAGATTTAGCTTAGAATAGCGCGCATCTCAACCCTCAGTGGAAGAAGGGCGATGTTACTTACCGTTATTTATATTATCGCAATCACGGCAGAAGCAATGACAGGTGCATTGTCTGCGGGTCGGCGGAGTATGGACTGGTTTGGGGTAACATTGATTGCCTGTGTCACGGCACTGGGGGGCGGTTCGGTTCGTGATGTGCTACTTGGCCACTATCCGCTGACGTGGGTTAAGCATCCCGAATATCTCATGCTGACCTGCTTTGCTGCATTTGTCACCATCCTGATTGCAAAGTGGATGCGTCATCTTCGTAATATCTTCTTGGTTCTCGATGCCTTGGGTCTCATTGGTTTTACCATTATTGGCTGTCAAATCGCTTTAGAAATGGGACATGGTTTTGTGGTTTCTGCGGTAGCAGGGGTACTAACTGGTGTCTCTGGCGGTATTTTACGAGACATTCTATGTAACGATGTCCCGCTGGTGTTCCGTCGTGAACTTTATGCCAGTATTTCTTTTGTGTCCGTGATTTGTTATTGGCTCTGCATTGAGATTGGCTTATCGCTAGAATTGACCGTCATTGCGACGCTCATTTTCGGTTTCACCTTACGTCTGATCGCCATTTACTTTGGCTTAGAAATGCCTAAATTTATTTATAAAGATGATGATGATCAGTCAGTATCTTCAAAAGATTTGTCGTAGCCGCGTTGCTATAACATCACATTAAAATGCTGAAAAGACGGATCAATGGTCGGTCTTTTGCATGGATCTATACTAAAAAACGCAAAATCATACATCCTGTTGGGAAAGCAGTGTTCATCCTTCCACCAGTTCAGAGATCTTGTTATGGACTTAGTCTCACGTATACAACGCTTACCCATCGGTAAGTTTCACTACACTTTACTTTGGGTTATTGGCCTTGGCTGGATGTTTGATGCCATGGATACGGGACTCATTTCATTCATCTTAGCGAAAATGGCTGAAGATTGGGCCATGACACCAAATGATAAAAGTTGGGTGGTCTCGATTGGTTTTGTTGGGATGGCGATTGGCGCGGTGTTTTCTGGAGGACTGGCAGATCGCTTCGGCCGAAAAACAGTGTTTGCATGGACATTGGTGATTTATAGCTTAGCCACCGCTGCATGTGCGTTTGCATCTAATCTAACTTGGTTGTTGGTATTTCGTTTTATTGTCGGCTTAGGTTTAGGGGGGCAACTCCCTGTCGCGGTGACTTTGGTCAGTGAATATATTCCGGCGCAAGTGCGTGGCCGTTTTATTGTCTTACTAGAAAGTTTTTGGGGACTAGGCTGGTTGGTTGCTGCATTGGTCTCACGCTTTATTATTCCTGATTTTGGTTGGCATGCAGCGTTTCTAATTGGCGGTATTCCTGCATTATATGCAATCGTGATTTGGAAAATGGTGCCCGAATCGGTGCCTTATTTAATCAACCGTGGACGTTTTGATGAAGCACACGCATTGGTGAAAAAGATTGAAGCCAAATGTGGTGTGCAAGTTGTTGAAATTTTTGAGGTCAAACCGGTTGCAGAAAAGCACAACATCAGTTTTTCACAGCTTTGGTCAGGCATTTTTGCACGTCGTACTTTAATGCTTTGGCTCATTTGGTTCGGTATCGTTTTTTCTTACTACGGTATTTTTACGTGGTTACCAAGTTTATTGGTCAAAGAAGGCTACACCATTGTTCAATCCTTTGAATATGTCTTGGTCATGATTTTGGCACAATTGCCGGGTTATATTGCAGCAGCATGGTTGGTCGAAAAATTGGGTCGTAAAGCTACTTTGGCGGGCTTCATTGGGATGTGTGCCATTTCGGCATATTTCTTCGGTCAGTCTGGCAGTGTGACAGAGATTGTGATTTGGGGCTGTTTAATGTCTTTCTTTAATCTCGGTGCTTGGGGCGTACTTTATACCTATACACCAGAACAATATCCGGCCAATATTCGTGCCTTTGGTTCGGGCTGGGCGGGTGCCATTGGTCGGATTGGGGGCATTGCAGCACCTTTTGCCGTGACACATATGATGGATATGGATCAAGGTTTTAGCTATGTCTTTATGATGTTTACAGCAGTCTTAATTGCAGTTGCCGTGGTGATTTTGGTTTTAGGTGAAGAAACTAAGGGCAAAACTTTAGAATCCATCGGTCTATAAAGACTGTTGAATTTTTAGTTGATCATGGTGAATAAAATGGATATTTTTACGCCATAAGACACAATTTGTCGCAGAGTGTTAGATCATCCCCTTGTATAGGGGACACCTGCGACATAGCATAAGAACCCAATAAAGAACGAACAATTTAGGATTACAGGTTGTTATGACAAGCCTTGCGCATCATGCGACAGAAAACCGTTCCGTAGCAGAATTTACCGAACAAGCATATCTCAACTACGCCATGTACGTGATTATGGATCGTGCATTGCCACATATCAGTGATGGTTTAAAACCCGTTCAGCGTCGTATCGTCTATGCGATGAGCGAACTCGGGCTAAAGCCAACGGGTAAGCCAAAAAAATCTGCACGTACGGTTGGTGATGTACTGGGTAAATACCATCCTCACGGTGACTATGCTTGTTATGAAGCCATGGTACTCATGGCGCAGCCGTTTAGTTATCGCTATCCATTTATTGAAGGTCAGGGAAACTGGGGTTCACCAGATGATCCGAAATCCTTCGCTGCTATGCGTTATACCGAAGCGAAACTGTCTGCGTATAGTGATTTATTGCTGTCAGAATTAGGACAAGGGACCTGTGATTGGCAGGATAACTTTGATGGCTCGATGAAAGAGCCGGTGAATTTACCCGCACGTGTACCGAATATTTTACTCAACGGCACAACGGGTATTGCTGTGGGTATGGCAACCGATATTCCACCGCATAACTTACGTGAAGTGGTGAAGGGTACCATCGCCTTAATTCGCAATCCTAATTTAACCGATGAAAAAGTCGCAGAATATATTCCTGCACCTGATTTGCCGACACGTGCTGAAATTATTACCTCTCCAGAAGAATTACTTAAAATTCAAACCACGGGTCGCGGTAGTTATCGAACTCGTGCAGTGTACAGCATTGAGAAAAATGAAATCGTGATTACGGAGCTGCCGTATCAGGTTTCAGGTTCAAAAGTGATCACGCAGATTGCAGATCAAATGCAGGCGAAGAAGTTGCCATTGGTCACGGACTTACGTGATGAGTCAGATCATAAAAACCCAACACGTTTAGTGATTGTCCTGCGCTCAAACCGTATTGATGCTGAATCGGTGATGAGTCATCTATTTGCAACCACTGACTTAGAGTCGAGCTATCGTGTCAATATGAACATGATTGGCGCAGACGGTCGTCCGCAAGTGAAATCGATCCGCCGTATTTTGTTGGAATGGATTGAAATCCGTAAAAATACCGTAACACGTCGTTTGACTTATCATCTGAATAAAATTGAAAAACGGTTACATATACTTGCAGGCTTGATCATTGCCTATCTGAATATTGATGAAGTGATTCGTATTATTCGCGAAGAAGATCAGCCTAAACCGGTGTTAATGACGCATTTTAATATCGATGAAATTCAAGCCGAAGCCATTTTAGAACTCAAGTTACGTCATTTGGCAAAACTTGAAGAAATGGAAATGCGCCGTGAACAAGAAGAACTGGAAGCCAAAGCTGCCATTATTCGTGAACAATTGGCGAATCCTGAATCATTAAAAGCCTTGATCATTAATGAACTGAAAGAAGATGCGAAGAAATTTGGTGATGACCGCCGTTCTCCAATTGTGAAACGTGCAGAAGCCCATGCGATTAATGAACAAGATATGCTTCCTGCAGATCCTGTGACTGTGGTGTTGTCTGAAGCAGGTTGGATTCGCTCGGCGAAAGGTCATGAAGTCGACGCTGAGAACTTAAATTTCCGTGCAGGTGACCAATATCTCAGCCATGCACAAGGTAAATCAAATCAACGCGTTTATGTATTGGATGATGCTGGTCGAAGCTATGCTTTGGGCATCAATACCTTGCCATCTGCGCGTGGTTTAGGTGAGCCACTGAGTTCTAAGCTTGCACCTGCAAGTGGTGTCGGCTTTAAACAAGTGTTTATTGCTGAAGATGAAACAGAAGTCTTGGCAATGAGCAGTAAAGGCTATGGCTTTAAAACTCAAGCTAAAAACCTTGATACCAATGCCAAAGCGGGTAAAGCCTTCCTTAGCTTGTCCGAAGGGGCGGCGGTTATGAATTTAACAGCGATTGAGAATGCAACACATCTTGCACTCCTCAGTTCTGCGGGTCGTTTGCTGTTGGTTGAACTTGATGAATTACCAGTATTGAATAAGGGTAAAGGTAATAAATTGATACAACTTGAGGAAAAAGATCAAATTGTATCCATGACAACTTTGAATTTAGATGAAATAATTCAAGTGCTTGCAGGTAATCAACAATTAAAGCTTAAAGGCGACGATCTGCAAAAATATGTGGGCAAACGCGCATCGAAAGGCGTGTTGTTACCACGTGGATATCAAAAAGCAAATAAACTGTTCATTCAAAGATAATACTAGCATCCATGGAACGAAATACGTTATATATGCTGTTATTCGTGAAATGGATGCAATATTAAGCACAAACAAGTTAAATAATGACCGCTTAATATTGAAAAAAAACAGTTGGATTATTAAGGATTACGACAGGAGAATTGGGCGTTATGGAAAAGATTTGGTTCGCTGAATACCAAAAGACAGGGATTCCAGAAACTGTAGAATTACCCGCAGAAAATACCTCATTGGTCGATATTTTTGAGCGTAATTTCCAGAAGTTTGGCTCAAGAGATGCCTTTATCTTTATGGATAAAGTCTTAACTTTTAAAGAACTTGATGAAGCTAGCCGTAAATTTGCAACTTATTTGCAAAGTTTAGGTTTGGCCAAAGGTTCACGCGTTGCAGTCATGATGCCGAACGTTCTTCAATATCCTGTTGTCGCATTGGGTGTATTCCGTGCTGGCCTGGTATTGGTCAACGTGAATCCACTGTATACCTCTCGTGAACTTGAGCATCAATTGAATGACTCTGGAACAGAAGCTCTTGTTATTATTGAAAACTTTGCATCTGTTTACCAAGCGATTATTGGTAAAACCCCAGTAAAACACGTGATCGTGGCATCTGTGGGTGACATGCTTGGTACGCTGAAAGGTACATTGGTTAACTTTGTATTACGTTCAGTACGTAAACAAATTCCAGCTTGGAACATTCCAGGTCATATTCGCTTTAATGCAGCAATGTCTAAAGTGAGTGCAAACAATTACAAACGTCCAAACTTAACTTTAAGTGATACTGCTGTACTTCAGTATACCGGTGGTACAACTGGCGTATCTAAAGGCGCAGAATTGACCCATCGTAACCTTGTGTCAAACATGTTGCAGTGTGATGGTATTTTCCAAAGTAAATTTGGTCAGAAAGATGGTCAGCCAGATGATCGTATCTTCTGTGCATTACCGTTGTATCACATCTTTGCATTTATGGTGTGTGCACTTTACGGTATGTACAAAGGTCAGGCGAACGTATTGATTCCTAACCCGCGTGACCTACCTGCGGTAATGAAAGAATTACGTAAATACCAACCTTCATTCTTCCCAGCAGTGAACACATTGTTCAATGCTTTGGTGAACAATGAAGAGTTCAAGCAACTTGACCACAGCAAGCTAAAAATGGCGATGGGTGGTGGTATGGCAGTACTTCCTTCGACTGCAGAAGCGTGGAAGAAAGTTACAGGTACCAATATTATCGAAGGTTATGGTTTATCAGAAACTTCACCTGTTGCAACCGCAAACCCTCCAGCATCAATGGAATTCAGCGGTACGATTGGTATTCCATTGCCACTGACTGAAGTTGCTATTTTAGATGATGATGGCAATGAAGTTGCTCAAGGTGAGCAAGGTGAAATTTCGATTCGTGGTCCTCAAGTCATGAAAGGCTATTGGAACCGTCCAGATGAAACTGCCAAAGTAATGACGGCAGACGGTTTCTTCCGTACAGGTGACATTGGTGTCATGGATCCACGCGGTTATGTGAAGATTGTAGACCGTAAAAAAGACATGATTTTGGTGTCTGGCTTCAACGTTTATCCTTCTGAAATTGAAGAAGTTGTTGCAAAACATCCAAAAGTGCTAGAAGTTGCTGCGATTGGTGTTCCTGATGAAAAATCAGGTGAAGTACCTAAATTATTCGTTGTGAAAAAAGATCCATCTCTAACAACTGAAGAAGTTTTGGCATTCGCAAAAGAAAACTTAACTGGCTATAAACGCCCACGTTATGTTGAATTTATGGATGAATTACCAAAATCGAACGTTGGTAAAATTTTACGTAAAGATTTGCGTAAAACTGCATAATACGATGCATAAAAAAAGCGCCTTCGGGCGCTTTTTTTATCGCTTTAAATTTAGATCATTAAAGCTTACCTTTATTCATCGACCAGCGATCAAAGTAGCGACGTCCTACTCCAAAAACACCTAAGAAAATAAACATCGCGCCGAACTGACGACTAAAGCCGGATTGGTTATAGTTGCCATAGGTCAGGATATTGTCGACTAAACAATATAGTGCAATGACAATGACCCAATGCCAAAGGGGAAGTTGCTTGATGGAAACTGCATAGAATGCAATCCACATGATGACAAAGCTGAAAACAGTCGACCAGACATTTAAGTTGGCGCAGATCACAGCAAGTAAAAATGCAGTCACAGGGATGACGATTTTTAAGGCACGATCGACGCGAAGCTGATGGCGTTTTTGCTCTTCAAGAACTTCAAATAATTGATCTTGATCAGAAGTGCTCATAGAGGATCCTTTCATCTGCCGATTATAAAAACACTATATTTAACAAAAATTATTCACGAAATGCCATGGTATTATAGCAGCCATAAAATCTTCCTGAGAAAAAACACATGCACAGCATCAGTGGGATCATCTATCTCATTTTGGCCGCTTGTTTACTGCCATATGTATTTACATTTATTGCGAAGCGAGCTGCAGGTTTTAAGTCGAGTGATAATCAAAATCCACGTGAAGTTTTAGCGCGCTCTACAGGGTTGGCGAGCCGCGCACATGCAGTGCAGCAAAATAGTTTTGAAAGTTTACCTTTATTTATTGCGGCTATTCTAATGGCCGAATACATGGTGATTCATCAACAATACATCATGACCTTTGGGATAGCCTATCTCGTTTTACGCGTTATTTATGGGCTATGTTATTTAGCCAATTGGGCAACTTTACGTTCAATCATTTGGACCTTGTCGATGTTATGCCCGATTTGCCTGATGTTATTGGTCATTAAATTAAGCTAAATGTTCTGCTTGATGATTAAATTATCAGCATGATCGCTAAAATCACAAAAAAAGCGATAAAACCGTTATAATTGTGCCGGATTAAAAGATTTAACTTGTTTAAAGAGTGATGCTATGAGCTACAGCAATATCCCAGCGGGTAAAGATGCACCAAACGACATCTATGTCATTATTGAAATTCCTGCAAATGCAGCACCAATCAAATACGAAATCGATAAAGATTCTGATGCGTTATTTGTAGACCGTTTCATGGGTACTGCAATGTTCTACCCAGCGAACTATGGTTATGTTCCAAATACATTATCTTTGGATGGTGACCCACTAGACGTACTTGTGGTTACTCCACATCCAGTAGAGCCAGGTTCTGTAATTCGTTGCCGTCCTGTTGGTAAATTGAACATGGAAGATGACGGTGGTGTTGACGCAAAACTGGTTGCTGTTCCACACGACAAATTGACTCCGCTTTATAAAGATGTTCAAGAATATACCGATCTTCCTGCATTGTTGATCAATCAAATTGAGCATTTCTTCCAACACTACAAAGACTTAGAGCCTGGTAAATGGGTTAAGTTAAGTGGTTGGGAAGGTGCTGATGTTGCGAAACAAGAAGTACTGAGCTCAATTGAAGCTTACCAAGCTGCGAACAAATAATATTGTTTTAAGTTGAGCATCGTTTTTATATGAAAACGATGCTCATAAAAAAAACCTGCACAGTGTGCAGGTTTTTTTTCGCTATCTTAGACTAGCTGCGAAATTAAAATAATTTCACAGGGATGTCTAACCAAATACGCCATTCATTGGTATCACCAATATAGTTGTTTTGGTAGTTATTACTAGCGCGGTAGTAAGAATGACGAAGGCGTAAGCTTGCATCTTTGGCAAAACCAGATTGAACGGTATATTTCACTTGGTTAAAGAATTCGCGTTCTTCTTCATTGTCGCTAATCATTGTGCCAGCATTATTAGTGGCTTTAATATCCCAACCGTAAACAAATGCTGAAGTCCAAGATAGGCCTGGAACATTTAATGCGCCAAAGTCATAGGTATATTGAAGTTGTACAGACTTTTCATCATTACCAATAAAGTCAGATAGATACGAGTTTGGCATGTAAATAGATTGTTTACCATCACCAACGTTTGTACCTAAGCCATAGTCGTAACCGGTATTACCAAAGTTTTGTTGGTAAGCAACCATGACATTGTGTGGACCACGATTATATGTTGTAGAAAGGGCAGCGATTGAGTTATCGAATGAGTCGTTGCTTTCACCAATTTGAGAATATAAGTATTGATTAGCATCTTTATCCCATTTTGTGTGATAAGCGCTTAAATCATAAGTCAATGAGCTTTTATCAGCTAAACCTTGAGTAAAATTGGCATTGATATAATGACGATCTAAACGATCTTTAATATCTGTACCATAGTAAGCAAGATTTAATTGATCATTTGCTTTATATTTTGCACCCCAAACAATTGCGCGGTCTAACTTAGCACCATCAGAATTAATTTGATTTGATAATTGATTTTCAGTGAATTTACCAGCGATCAGGTTAAGATTATTAATCTCATTACTTTCAACCAAAACACCTGTGTAGTATTCAGGTACTAGTCGTGCAGTATTACTTGCTAAAACAGGGATGTCGAGAAGTTGTGTACCGTAAGTTGCAGTCGTATTTGAAATACGTGCTTTTACATATGCACCGCCACGCGCCCAGTGATCATAAGCATCAACTTTACCATTCGCATCTTTGCTACCATGCGTTGGAATCATATCGTTACCGGTATGAGCATTTTCACCAAGTTTGATTGATGCATCGCCTATGATACCCGCTGCAAAACCAACAGTGCCTTTGGTAAAACCTGAATCAAGATTTACGATAGCAGTTTGCGCAAAAGAGCTAGTATCATCTACGCCATTTTTTTTATCACGATGTAAATAACCTGTACGGAACAATACAGAGCCTTCGGCATCTTCCACAAAGCCTTTAGATTCGCTTTGTTCGCTAGCAAAAGCAGTAGAAATAAGAGCAGCGTTTACTAATACTGCAAGTGTTAGTTGTTGAGCTTTAAGCATTGGGAGAGAGCCTCATGCAAATTTGGTTAATATGTAGTGCGATTGTATATTTTTTCTTAAAAAAATCACTATTTTTAATGCGCTTATTACACTAAAGTTAGAAAACATTCAGATCATCGGTCAATCTGTAATAAGCAAATGTTTCGTATGTTATTGTTGTTTAACAAATAGTTTATTTAAATTGAATATATATTAAGCTAAAGAGAAGTTTCTTCATTGCTTATCATAAAAAAATATAAAAAACGGTAAAAACTTTCATTTAACTTGCTGATTTATCATTACTCTTCGCGACAATTTGTGCTGAATCTAAATTCGTATTTTGATCAAAAAGTATAAAAACTGCTGAGGTGCATGGCATCAATGTTCAGGCTAAGTAAGCACTGTTGGCGTATTTTTAGTAAATAGAGAATGACTTTTAGCGAAGTCGTCAGAAATGTTTTCCTTAAAAATCTAGCTCAATAAAAGATGATAATAATCGTGATAAATACATATAAATGAATGCATTAAATCATTGTTAAAGACTGGAACACGATAAAAGATATTTTATGAATCAAAAGCTTATTTTTTACTATTTTATATAATCTTAGCTTTGTTTTTAAATGATTTAATTGATCAAAATAAGAAAAAAGGGGCTATACAGTGCCGTAAAATCGATTAAAATCGGCGCTAAATTTTACTCAACCCAATCCACGATCGATCCGATGTGGGGACTAAACATGATTCAATTTTATAAAAAAGCAATTTTAAGTATTTTAGTGACCCTAGGTACAGTCCCTGCATTTGCAGAACAAACTGAACAAGCCACAACTGCACAAGGGAATTGGTCTGGAAGTTTGGGCGTGGTAAACAAATATGTGTACCGTGCGAGTGAAGAAAATGATCAAGCGGCATTACAAGCCGGACTTGAATATGCACACAACAGTGGGCTGTTCGCGGGCTATTGGGGTTCTACACTCAACTATGACCCTACGAACGACAGTCAGTCACATGGTTTTGAACATGATTTCTATGTTGGATATGGACGTGAACTGAATGAAGATTGGAGCTATAAGTCACAAGTGATGGCCTATGTCTATCAAGGTGGCGGTTCAGTGTATAACGACGACCGATCTGAAAAGCGTCGCACAACGGGCGTCGAATTTATTCAGGACATAAGTTATAAAGATTTAACTGCAAGCATGGCTGTATTGTTGTCTGATGTTAATTATGGCAACGCAGGAGATGTATATCTGAATGCTACTTATAGCTATGCATTACCTTATGATGTTTCATTAAATTCATCGCTTGGTGTTTCTGTTTTTAATGACAGTCGTGATGACAGCCTATTAACAACTACAGAAGATGTGGTGTTCACTGAAGCACGTTTAGGCTTGAGTAAACCGATTGTAGATACTGGGTTTGAAATTGCTGCTGACTATGTATGGGGCGGTAAAGATCGAGAAGGCGAGCAATTAGACGATAACGTTGTGGTTGGATTGACCTATTCTTTCTAACATTAACGAGTTGATCGTATTCGGTCATATTCTTGAAAGTGCATAATGGTGATTGTGCACTTTTTTTATGCATTTTTGAGATCGGTGTTGAAAAAATATACTCAAAAAAGCGCATTTTTAAAATCCTGTTACATCTATCAACCTGAAGATTTAAATAATCTAAATAGATGAAAATCTGCATTCTAAAAAAAATCGTAGAGAAAAATAGTTAAATAGGATAATTAAAAAATAATTAATAAAAACAGTATTATATTGATTTTTGATAAACCAAAATCGTGACTTTTATAAAAAAAATATGCGCTTATTTTTAAACATGGCACAGCGCTTGCTAATATCTCATTGAGTTCAACGAAATAACCAAAAAATACGTCGTCGCACGATGTGGGGGAACAAACCATGAAATTTGCACTTAAAGCTTTATCAATCGCTGTACTTGGAGCAGCATCGACGTTTACATTTGCTGAAGCACCTGCTTCAGAGCATTCTGTATCTGGAAATATCGGCGTACTGTCTAGCTATAATTTACGTGGTATTACCAATGTGCCTGAAAATAAAGATGCGACAATCCAAGGTGGTTTGGATTATAGCCATGCATCAGGCTTCTATGCAGGTTGGTGGGGTTCAACATTAAACTATGGTGATGACCTACCGAATGGTTTTGAAAATGATTTTTATGCGGGCTATAACGGTTCAATTAATGATGATCTTGGTTACACAGCAGGTCTAACTTACTACTATTACTATGATATTGATACAAGTGATGCAAACGGTTTAGAAACAATGCTTGGGCTAAGCTATAAAGATTTTGGCTTAACAGCGCAAACTTTGCTTGAAGATGTTTCATGGGGTAATGCAGGTGATACTTATATCAAAGCATCATATAGCTATGCACTTCCTAAAGACTTCAGTCTAGATACCGCGCTTGGTTTATATGCATATCAAGATTCAGGTGATTTTGAAGATAATTTAGGAACAACAGAAAGCTTTGGTTTCCGTCACTTTGATATTGGTCTAAGCAAGCCTTTAGCAGATACAGGTGTTACCGCAAGCATGAATTACACAGTTGGTGGTTATGACCGTGCGGATGAAAAACAAAAGAATAAAGTCGTATTTGGTTTGAAATACGAATTCTAATTTTAAAGAGCATTAAAAATGGCGACCTTAGGTCGCCATTTTTTTAAGCATTGAGTTGGCTTCGATAGGACAGCGCTTCAGAAACGTGTTGAGCTTGAATGTGTTCACTTTGAGCCAAGTCGGCAATGGTTCTGGCAACACGTAACACCCGATGATAGGCACGCGCAGATAAATTCATTCTCTGCTGGGCTAACTGTAAAATATTCTGTGCAGTAGCATCCAAAACCGCTTGTTGCTCCAATTGCGTCGGCGTGAGTGCCATATTGGATTTTTGCTGACGCTCTATTTGTAATTCATAGGCACGAATGACACGATGCCTAACTGTACTTGAGCTTTCAACCTCTTGCGAACTTTGTAATTCATGTGCTGCTAGTGGCGGGACATCTATATGTAAATCAATACGATCTAATAATGGACCTGAAATACGGTTTTGATAGCGTTTAATACTTTCAGCACTACATTGACAGCGGCTGTCTTGGTTGAAGGCATAGCCACATGGGCAAGGATTCATTGCTGCGATCAATTGAAAATTTGCAGGGAAGGTGATTTGACGAGAAGCCCGTGAAATCACAATTTCTTTGGATTCGAGTGGTTGCCGTAATACCTCCAATACCTTTCGATCAAATTCAGGCAGCTCATCTAAAAATAAAACCCCTAAATGTGCCAAGGTGATTTCACCCGGTTTAGGATTTGATCCTCCACCGACGAGGGCGATCGCAGATGCAGTATGGTGTGGCGCACGAAATGGACGCTGCCCAAAATGATGATTTGCACCTGCAATGGAATAAATACTCGCGACTTGCAAATTTTCTTGCATATCTAAGGGCGGAAGAATGCTAGCCAAACGTGAGGCGAGTAGGGTTTTTCCTGTACCCGGTGGGCCACGAAATAGCAGGGAATGACCGCCAGCCGCCGCAATTTCTAAAGCACGACGTGGTCTCAGTTGACCTTTCACATCAGATAAATCAAAAGGGTAACTGTGTTGATTGGCTGACGATGTTGAAGGGTGGCTACTGATTAAGGCTGAACGACTTAAATGTTCACATACATCCTTAAAATGCTGTGCAGGAAAGACTTGGAACTCCGGCAGTTGCGCCGCTTCATCGGCATTGAGTGCTGGTAGAATCAGATGATGCCCGATATGCTGACAGGCAATGGCTATACTTAAGATGCCACTGACAGGTCGTAAATAACCATCAAGTGCCAATTCTCCAATAAATTCAAAACCATCTGCTGCATTTTCAGGAAGTTGTCCCGACGCGATCAGAATCCCTAAAGCAATGGCGAGATCTAAACGTGAACCATCTTTGGGTAAATCTGCGGGTGCTAGATTAATGGTCAGACGTTTGGTCGGAAACTGAAAGCCGCTATTAATAATCGCAGAGCGGACACGGTCTTTACTTTCACGGACGGCGGCCTCAGGTAGGCCCACAATGGTCAATGACGGTAGGCCTTGGCTGACATGAACTTCAACTTCAATTTGGGGTGCATTTAAGCCGAGCAAACCCCGAGTATAGATTTTGGCAAAAGACATATTATTGTTCCGTTATGGTGCATTATTTTTAATCGTTATGCGTCTTTTGTTGCACTAAAAAGGTGCTTATTTTTTGTTCTGAATTTTTTGTTCGAGTTCTTCGACGTGTTTCAACAATTCATTTAAACGTAAATTGGCATTATTCAGTGCAGTACGTTGGCGTTCGATTTCTTCTTTAGATACGAGATCCATTTTGCTCACAGCTTCATTGAGTAAGCTGCGAAGATTATGTTCGACGTCTTTTTTCGGCTGATCGATTTGTTCTAATATCGCTTGTAATAAGGTTTCAATCATTGTTTTGACCATCCTCAGTGAATTGGTGGCAGCAGTTTAACATCGCCACATTCATGACCATAGTGCTTTTATTTAAATATGCGTTTAATCGATCAGTAAAATCGTAATTCTTCTAGTAAAAACGTCTATTTTTATAAGCATACGCAAGATTATCCGTATAAAATAGGTTATAAAGAAATCTCATGCTGGGCTGACTATTTTCCCCCGACTGTAGTCATATTGGCATGAAAATTGAACATAAAACCTTACAGGTGAAATAAGCCGAAGGAAAACAAAACATGAAGCTCGTAACTGCAATTGTAAAACCTTTTAAATTAGATGACGTGCGTGAAGCACTCTCTGAAAATGGTGTTCAAGGGATCACTGTCACTGAAGTTAAAGGCTTCGGTCGCCAGAAAGGTCACACTGAACTTTATCGTGGTGCTGAATATGTGGTTGATTTCTTACCAAAGGTAAAAATCGAAATCGCAATCAGTGATGAAATGGTCGATACCGTAATTGAATCAATTACTCGTGTTGCAAGCACAGGAAAAATTGGCGACGGTAAAATTTTTGTAAGCAATCTGGAACAAGTCATCCGTATCCGTACTGGTGAAACAGGTGCAGATGCCGTTTAAAAAATTGGCATGAAGTTTGCTGAGTAGCTAATAACTCAGAAAATCAGGTCGGGGGATACGAATGAAAAAAATGCTAATTGCACTCGGCTTGTCCAGTGCACTTTTAGGTGGTTCTGTTGCGTGGGCTGAAGAAAGCGCAACAGCACCTACAGAAGAAGTCACAGTAGTTGATACTGCAAATACAACAACGCTAAATACAACAGAAGCTGCAGTTCCAGTTGAAGCAGCGCCAGCACCTGCAGAACCAGCACCTACAGAAGAAGAACCTAAGCTCGATACAGGTGATACAGCATGGATTTTAGTATCCACTGCACTTGTTCTACTTATGACAATTCCCGGTTTAGCATTGTTTTACGGCGGTATGGTCCGTAAGAAAAATGTACTCAGCACGATGGCACACAGTTTTGTTGCGGCAGGTGTCGTGAGCTTAACGTGGGTGATTGTGGGTTATACCTTAGCATTTGGTGAAGGTAATGCCTTTATCGGTAGCTTAGACAAATTTATGTTGTCGGGCATCACCACAGAAGCCTTGTCCGGTACGATTCCAGAGATTCTTTTTGTTATTTTCCAAATGACATTTGCCATCATTACTGTTGCCATTATTAGCGGTTCGATTGCAGAACGTATGAAATTCGGTGCTTTCGTTGCGTTCATCGCAATTTGGAGTGTCGTGGTTTATGCACCAATTACCCACTGGGTATGGGGCGGTGGTTGGTTAGGTAACGACGGTGCGCTTGATTTTGCGGGTGGTACAGTTGTTCACATCAACTCAGGTGTTGCGGGTCTCGTTGCAGCGTACATGCTTGGCAAACGTATGGGGCTTGGCCGTGAATCTATGGCACCACATAACCTAACGCTAACTGTCATCGGTGCAAGCCTTGTATGGGTAGGTTGGTTCGGTTTCAACGGTGGTTCTGCACTGGGTGCAAATGGTTCCGCTGGTTATGCATTGGTGGTAACACAAGTTGCAGCAGCGGCAGCAGCAGTGGCATGGTTAATTACTGAAAAAGTGGTTCGTGGTAAAGCGTCTGTTTTGGGTGGTGCTTCTGGTGCAGTAGCAGGTCTTGTGGTGATTACACCTGCGGCTGGTTTTGTAACAGTTGGCGGCGCTCTAGCGATGGGTCTGATCGGTGGTGTGGTTTGCTTCTGGGGTATTACTGCGCTGAAACGTGCGTTGAAAGCGGATGATTCTTTGGATGCGTTTGGCCTACATGGTGTCGGTGGTATCGTGGGTGCGATTCTTACAGCATTCTTTGCCAGCGAATTCATCATGGGTGATAAAGCACCGAGCAACTTAATGCATCAATTATGGGTTCAAGTCGAAGGTGTACTAGCGACTATTGCTTACTCAGCAGTGATGACATTCATTATCTTGAAAGTGATTGATCTAGTGATTGGCATCCGTGTTGAAGCTGATGACGAACGTATGGGTCTAGACTTAAGTCAACATGGTGAACGTGTAGAATAATAAGATCACAGTAAATCAATATATTGTGTAAAACAGCCCGAAAGGGCTGTTTTTTTTCCATATCTAGCGTAAAGCTCTACAAATTTCAAAATTTTTGCTACACTCTAAATCCATTCGGATTAGTTCAATTTAACCGTTATGCATTGTCCATTTTGCAACGCTGAAGACAGTAAAGTGATTGACTCACGTCTTGCTGCTGAAGGCTGTCAGATACGCCGCCGCCGTGAATGTATTAGTTGCGGTGAACGTTTTACAACTTTTGAAAGTTATGAAGTGGTGATGCCGCGTGTCATCAAGTCTGATTCAAAGAGCGAACCTTTTGATGAAGCCAAGCTCCGCCGCTCGCTGATGCATGCCTTGCAAAAGCGTCCAGTAACGCAAGAGCAAATTGAAACGGTACTCAGTGATATTCAATTGCAAATTCGCCGTTTGGGTGAACGTGACGTGAAATCACGCACCATTGGTGAAATTGTCATGCAGTCTTTGTTTGCTTTAGATCATGTGGCTTATGTACGTTTTGCTTCTGTGTATCAAGACTTCCAAGATGTAGAAGCTTTTCGTCGTCAAATTGAACAAATGCAGCAGCGTGAGCACTAATGCACATCTGCTTCCATTTTTATCATGAGTGATTACATGTCTGAGTTAGATCAAGTGCCTTTGCAGCAGCATCAACAGTGGATGCGGCGTGCAATTGCATTGGCACAGCAGGGGCAATACAGCACTCGTCCCAATCCCAATGTGGGCTGTGTAATTGTCAAAGACGGTCAATTGGTTGGTGAAGGCTTTCATCCCAAAGCGGGTCAGCCGCATGCCGAAGTCTTTGCAATGCGTGATGCAGGTGAGGCCGCACGTGGCGCAACTGCTTATGTGACTTTAGAGCCTTGCGCACACTATGGACGTACGCCACCTTGTGCCAAAGGTTTGGTAGAAGCAGGTGTTGCTCAAGTCGTTGTAGCATGTCCCGATCCGAATCCATTGGTTGCGGGTAAAGGTGTACAAATCCTACGTGATGCTGGCATTGAAGTGATCACAGGTATTTGTCAAGCAGAAGCGCATCAATTGAACTTGGGCTTTTTAAAAGCCATGGCGACGGGCATGCCTTATGTCCGGCTCAAAGTCGCATCGAGCCTGGATGGGCGTACTGCCATGGCCTCGGGTGAGTCTAAATGGATTACCGGTGCAATGGCGCGACAAGATGTACAGCATTGGCGTGCAATCTCCGGTGCTGTGATTACTGGGATTGAAACAGTATTAGCAGATGATTGCTTACTCAACGTACGTCAACTCGATGATGCTGTTGATATGCGAAGCGTGGTTCAGCCGAAACGTATCGTGCTAGATCGTCAAGGCCGCTTGCCATTAAGCGCAAAAATATTGCAGCAACCTGAAACCGTGATGGTCATGGGGCCATATCGTCAGGAACTTGCTGACTTGGGCGTGGTACAATTTGAAATTCAGCCTTTGGCCGATCTGTTAGCAGCATGCGTTCAACAGTTCCAAATTTATGATGTCCTTGTGGAAGCCGGTGCGACACTTTCGACCGCTTTCTTACAAGAACATTTGATCGATGAAATGATCAGTTATGTTGCACCGACCTTGTTGGGTCAGTCAGCACGTGCGATGTTTAATGCGGAATTTGACCGCATGGCAGAGCAGCTTCGATTTAAGCTGAAAGATGTCACTCAATTGGGTGATGACATCCGCTTAAGGTTAATCCCTTCTCAAGAGACGCTATGAATTCAGAGTCTACGGTTTATCACAAACGTCGTCATGCGGCTCGTACCACAGACGAATATCTTTTCCATCAGTTGGTTCCTTATTTGGGAAACAAACGCCGCCTATTACATCTGATTTTAGAAGCACTTGAGCAAACGGGAACCTTAAAACGCGAAGATGGTCGTGCGCCGATATTTGCAGACTTTTTTGCAGGTTCGGGTGTGGTATCACGGTTGGCTCGTCAAAACGGCTATCGTGTTATTGCCAATGACTGGGAACCCTACAGCCATGCCTTGAACAGCGCGATTCTCTCTTGCGTTGAAGCACCTGCTTTTAAAGAGTTGGGTGGCTATCAAAAAGCCATCGATTATCTGAACCGTTTGCCAGAAGTTAAAGGTTGGGTGACCCATAACTTGTGTCCACGTAATGATGAAATCTACGATCCTGCACGTGACCGTTTATTCTTTAAACGCCGTAACGGTATGCGTATCGATGCGATTCGTCAGCAAATTGCAACTTGGCAAGCTCAAGGCGCGATTGATGATGTGGAAATGAGTGCTTTGTTAGCGCCGTTATTGTATTCAGCAAGTTTTGTCAGCAATACCAGCGGTGTATTCAAAAGTTTCCATCATGGTTGGGGCGGTAAAACCCAAGCGGCCTTAGATCGTATCGGCTCATTGTTATGGCTGACTCCAAGTCGTTTTTGTGAAATTGGTGATCCGAAAAAACCCGCCGCTGAAATGTGGTGTGTCGACGCACAGCATTTGGCTAATCAAATGAGTGGCTTTGAAGTAGATGTGGCTTATCTCGATCCACCATATAACCAGCACGCTTACAGCAGTAACTACCATGTGTTGAATGCCTTAACGTTATGGGATCAGGTGGATTTACCAACACCAGACACCAAGGGTTTTAAGAGCGGAATCGATCGTGCATGGCGAAAAGAGCGTCCAAGTCCATATAATTCTTCAAAGCATGCGAAAGAAGCTTATGAAAAATTATTAGAAACCATCAATGCACGTTACATCCTGACGAGCTATTCAACCGATGGTAATATCAGCGCCACAGATTTGTTACAAGCCAATTTAAAACGTGGCAGAGTAAGCTTATTGACGCAAGATGTACCACGTTACCGCGTGAGTAAGCAGCGTCAGTCTGAACGTGCACGCGTACTAGAGTTTATTGTCATCACGGATACGCATGCCAAATCAGGTCCACCAATCCGTCAGTTGTTGAGTCAATTGCACCATTTTGCAGAATTAGGTGGTGTCGATACCTCTGGCGTGAGCACGCAACTTGATTTGTGGTAAAAATCATCGCCCCATATTTTTCAGGGATTGAACATGTTTACAGGCATTATTGAAAGTCTAGGTAAAGTTGAAAGCATTCAAAACGTGGGTGGCGATGTCCGCTTGCGTATCCAGACAGATTTAGACATGTCGGATGTGCATTTGGGGGACTCGATTGCCACCAATGGCATTTGCTTAACCGTGATCGACTTTGGCAGCAATTGGTATGCAGCCGATGTTTCACGTGAAAGTTTAAATCGAACCACCTTGGAACACTGGAAAGCAGGGCAGGCGGTGAATGTGGAAAAAGCCATGTTGCCGACTACGCGTTTTGGTGGACATATTGTCAGTGGTCATGTCGATGCAGTGGGTGAAATCACTCAAGTTCGTTCAGATGCGCGTTCTATTTATTTTGAAGTGACCGCACCGAAAGAAATTGCACGCTATTTAGCGGAAAAAGGCTCTGTGACCGTGGATGGTATTAGTCTGACAATTAACCATTTACGTGGCAATGTGCTGAGCTTAAATTTAATTCCGCACACGGCTGAACGAACCAATATCGGTACGTGGAAGGCTGGGGCTAAAGTGAACTTGGAAGTGGATGTTTTAGCACGTTATATTGAGCGTTTATTGCTTGGTGATAAAGCCGCTGAGACCACAGCGCAATCGAAAATTAGCTTAGATTTTCTCGCTGAAAATGGCTTCTTGAAATAAGTTGATACCGAAGAAAACCAAACAGTCTGATTGAAAAATTAGACTGTTTTTTTATTTTTGGTGATAATGCGTCGCGGAATGACATATATGATGAATAATCAGACAGGTGATAATGATTGATTTCTTACTGAATCTGGAACAGTGGTTACCCATGTTATTGGAAAATTATGGTGTGTGGATTTATGCCATTTTATTTCTGGTGATATTTTCAGAAACGGGTTCAGTATTTATGTTCTTCCTGCCGGGAGACAGCCTGTTGCTTGCCATTGGCGCATTATGCTCAACGACGGAAGTGGTGCATTTACACACCATGGGGCTGATGTTATTTGTCGCATCGGTCTTGGGCTACTGCGTCAATTACTATACGGGCAGCGTGTTAGGCATTAAGTACTTTAATAAGCACACACGTTACTTTAAGCCCGAATATATGGTCAAAACCAATAAATATTTTATGAAGCATGGCGGTAAAACGATTTTAGTCGCACGCTTTGTACCTTTTGTACGTTCTTTTGCGCCTTTTGCCGCTGGGTCTGCGCGCATGAGCCTCGGTACATTTATGTTCTATAACGTGCTGGGTGGTTTCATCTGGATTGGATTATTACTTGGTATTGGTTATTTCCTAGGACATACCGTTTCTGCAGTTGCAGATTTGGTCTAAGCCAAACTTAGACATAAAAAAAGCCCACTGTTGTGGGCTTTTTTTATGGAGTCGATGACAACTTAGTGTTTTGTAACGGTCACCACATCAAGGGTTTGAAAAATCGAGCTGCGGGGCAGTTGCTGAATGCTAAAACCACCTTTTTCTGATTCACGGCTGAGATACACCGAAATACTATGAAAGTCTGAATGACTCAGCCAAAGATCTTTGGCACGAATGTCCCATTGTTCTCCAGCAGATAGAGAGGATATTTTCTGGGTAATCTGGTGAATGATGTCCATATTGAATTCCCATCTGGATGCATGATTATATTTTTAGGATGCCTGAAGCATTGTATTTTGAGGGACAATGCTTCAGCCATATGAACATCATGTTGCAAATACATGTCAGTTTAATGACAGTGACCAGATTTCGATCGACAGCTTACGATGCTTGGGATGATGTAGATTCTGTCGAAAAATTGGAGTTTTCTAAGATATAGTCAATTTCTTCTTGTGCTGCAGCTTTCAATTTTGTACGGAAATCACTGACTGCCATTTCGATTTGCGTTTCTGCCTCAAGTTCCAAACGCACGCGTACACTTTCAAGTTCTGACAACATTTGTCCTTCGCTGACCGATAAGCTTTGGCTTAATCCTGCTAAACCCGTTTCAGGATTTTTATGATAGCGAGCGGCATAGTGTTGTACTTCACGATCAAGATTATGCTGCATCATGGTGAGCGCTTGCGTTTGTGCAGCAAAGCGTAACTCTTCGTCACGTTTCAGTTGTTCTGCATAGGCTTGTTCAGCTTCACGTTTTTCTTCTAAGGCTTTTTCTAAAGCCAATTGTTTACGAATGCGAGCATCTTCTATCAACTGTGCTTTCAAATCTGCATAGGCAGACTCAATTTTGTCAAAAGACATTTGCTGTTGCTGTTGGTCATTGACTAGCCATTGTTGAATGTCTGTACTGGGATTGAGTACATCGCAAACGCGACCAAGGTCATCAATAAAGGTCTGACGAATAGCTTCAGGTACTTTTAACCAGCGCTGTTTAAAGTCTGGACCGACATTCAATGCCATGGTGCATCTCCTTGCAAATAGGGTAAAACCAATATCACGTTAAAGTTTGTGGGTCTGTGGTTGAACGCCCAAACGTCGATATTGTTTATATTTTTCACGCCCGATAATTTTAGCGGGTTCGTTATTTTCAATAATTTCGATAATGTGACTAAAACTTGCGAACTGTTCAAGTGCTTGATCGTTAAAATTAAACACAATCCAGTCGGCTTGCTCAGGCAATTGGGCAGAAATACAGACCGTTGCCTCGGCTTGATCGATACCATGGGGAATGAAACCTGTGTGATCGAAACTCCACAGGCGTTCATCAAGTTGTTGCTGTAAGTCTGGGTCAGCACAATGTAGCCAAATACGTACAGGCTGACGCAGAATCTTACGGCATAAACGACAAGTGCTTTCGACTTGTCGTTCAGGACTTTTTTCAAATAAATAAAAGCTAACTTTAGCCATTCGCTTGAGCACGATTCGCTAAGAATTGCATTAATAATGGCACAGGACGACCTGTTGCACCTTTATTTGCACCTGAGTTCCATGCAGTACCAGCAATGTCTAAATGCGCCCAACGATATTCACGCGTAAAGCGTTGAAGGAAACATGCAGCTGTTACAGAACCTGCTTTTGGACCACCAATGTTGGCAATATCTGCAAATGGAGAATCAAGTTGTTCTTGATAATCTTCAATTACGGGCATGCGCCATACGCGGTCAAAGCTATGTTGACCTGCAGCAGTCAATTCAGCCGCAAGTTCATCATCCGGAGTGAACATACCAGTAAGGACTGAACCCAATGCCACAACACATGCACCAGTGAGGGTTGCAATATCAATCACCAGTGCAGGGTTAAAGCGTTTTACATAGGTCAAGGTATCGCACAGAACCAAACGACCTTCGGCATCGGTATTTAAAATTTCAACGGTTTGACCGCTCATGGTTGTCACGATGTCACCCGGGCGAGTGGCATGACCAGACGGCATGTTTTCTGCAGCAGCAATTGCGCCGACAACATGAATCGGTAATTTCGCTTCACACAGCGCACGGATTGTACCCAAAACTGATGCAGAACCGCACATGTCGAATTTCATTTCGTCCATGCCAGCACCCGGTTTAAGTGAGATACCACCAGTATCAAAAGTCACGCCTTTACCAACAAGCACCACAGGTGCTTCTTCACGGTTTGAAAGGTATTCGATGGTAATAATACGGCCTGGACGGTCAGAACCTTTGCTCACAGCAAGGAAAGCACCCATACCGAGATCAGCCATTTGCTGTTCATCGAGTACAGTCACTTTGAGTTGATCTGGGAATTCAGCTGCAAGTGCTTGAGCTTGTTCGGCTAAATATTCAGGAAAACAGATATTGCCCGGACGGTTACCTAAGTCACGAGTAAAACTTTGACCTGATTGCACTGCAGAAATTAATTCAAGCTGTGCAGTGGTTAATGGGCTTTCAGTAGCGATTAAATGGATCTGCTCCAAAACAAATTCATTTTTTTTAGACTTGTATTCATCAAATGCATAAGCCGCTTGGGTCAGGCTAAGTGCAAATAAATAATGTTGTTCTTGTGGTAGAGCAGAGATATCGACACTGATCTGTTTGAATTTTTTTTGTGACGCTTTAATAATGGTTTGTGCAATTTTTGCAAATTTATTGACCTGTAATTCAGCAACTTTGCCGAGGCCTAAAAGAGCGCTATTGCGACAAGCGGCAATGTTCGCCACCAAAGGCAGGCTTTCATTGAGTGCTGCTTTAAATTGAGTTGCTTCAATTAAATTATCTAAATCATTGATTTGATATGAAGTAGCTGCATTTGTAACGTGCTCAGAATCTACTAATATCAACAAATATTGGCTGGACGCATTCGCTTGGAATGACGTATTAATAGAAAGTTTCATGTGCGGTATTTATGCCTTTTTAAATTTATAAACCATTAAACCATTGAAACATTTATATGAATAGAGTTTCAATGAGCAACAAGGGTATAGGTTTTATATTTTCTACATTCGGGTAAACTAACGCTAGTTTTTATTGGCCCTATTTTTGGAAGAATTAATTTGATTATTCGGCGTTATCTGGTCAAGCAAGTGGTGTCGACATCACTGGTTGTGATTGCCTTATTGACCTTGATCATGATGGGTGGTCGTTTGATCAAGTACTTTGGTGTGGCGGCTCAGGGCCGTTTAGATGCAAGTATTTTATTTAGCATCATTGGCTACCGTTTGCCTGAATTTTTAACCTTAATTCTTCCGCTCGGTTTCTTTATTGGTCTGATGTTGGTCTTTGGTCGTCTGTATGTCGATCATGAGATGGCTGTGCTCAATGGTAGCGGTGTCAGTCGAAATCAATTGTCACGTTTATTGGTGCCGATGACCGTGGTCTTTATGGCTGTTCAAGCATTTTTGATGCTGTGGGCGTCGCCTTGGGGCATCCGTCAGTTTGAAGCATTAACGACTTCACAAGCTGTACGAACAGGCTTTGACTTGGTTCGACCGAAAGAGTTTATTTCCTCTGGGCCCTATACTATTTATGCAGGCGACTTGTCAGAAGACCGTAAAAACTTAAAAGATATTTTCTTCTATCAACGTGCAGAAAAAGAGGGTAAACCCGATGTCATTATTTTGGCGAAAGAAGCCACGCGTGTTGAAGTGCCCGATGACAATGCCAATGTGGTTGACCTAGTTGAAGGTCGTCGTTACGAAATTTATCCGGGGCAACCGCGTTATTCTCAAGCAGAATTCCAAAGTTATCGTTTACGTTTAGAAAATGATAAAGAAGCAAAATTTGAAAGTACTGAAGTAGAAGCTTTACTAACCTCGAAGTTATGGGATAACCGTCATGATCCTGTGGTTGCCAGTGAACTTGGTTGGCGAATCTTTGTGCCGTTCGCTATTTTGGTGGCGTTATTACTCGCTACCGCTTTGTCTGAAGTGAGTCCTCGTCAAGGGCGTTACCTGAAACTGTTCCCAGCTTTACTTATTTTTGCCAGTTTAATCGTAGCCTTAATGGCGATCAAAACGCGGATCAGTAAAGATGAAATGGGCATCTGGGCTTATCCACTGGTCTTAGTGATTTACGGCATTGCAGCAGCATTGTTCTCGCGTAAACAAAAATTAGCGCCCAAAATTAAGAAACAAATTCAGCGAGTGAGGTCTTAAAATGTTGGCACGTCGTATAGTTGCAAAACATGTGACCAAAACTACTGCTTTAGCCATGCTTGGTGCGACCGCGGTATTGGCTGGCTTACAAGTGCTTTTTACTTATTTAGGTGAATTGGGCTCGCTGAAAGAAGGCTATAACGCATGGAATGCTTTGCAGTATGTGTTATGGAGTTCACCGAATTATTTATATGAAATTTTGCCGATTTCAGCCTTGATTGGTGCAGTACTGGGTTTAGGGACTCTAGCTTCAAACAGTGAATTGATTGTGATGCGTTCGGTCGGCATCAGCCTTTGGCGGATTGTGGGCTGGGTGATTCGTTCGGCACTCATTTTGGTGGTTTTATCCTTTGCATTAAGCGAATGGGTCATTCCCTATACCAATGAACAAGCCAAAAGCGTCAAAAGTCACCGCACTGCGGCTGAACTGGGCGAAGTCAAAGGCTATTGGTCACGTGAAGGCCAGCGCTTTATTTATATTGACTATGCCAATTCACAAGGTCAAATTAAAGATGTTCAGGTTGTTGATTTTGATGAAAAATATCGTTTGCGAGGCACTTTGGATGCGGAGCAAGGGAATTTTGTCAAAAATGGCTCTTGGACACTGCAAAATTCAACCCAAGTCGACCTATTAGCGACGGGTGATGCTGTAGCTAAGCAAAATGCTGAACAGCCGCTTTCATTGGCATTGCAACCTAAATATGTGCATATGGTTACCATTGACCCTGAAGATTTATCACCAAGTCAATTGGTGAGCTTTATGAGCTATATGCATGAATATAGCCAAGTCCCGAAAACTTACCAATTGGCGTTTTGGCAAAAGTTTGGTTCGCCCTTTGCTTTAATTGCCTTAGTGGTGATTGCGTGTTCATTTATTTTTGGACCTTTACGTCAACAGTCGATGGGTTTCCGCTTGGTGATTGCCTTATTTGCTGGACTGGGCTTTTACTACTTACAAGATTTCTTGGGTTATGCAAGTTTGGTGTACGCTCCATCGCCTGCATGGTTCGTCTTTATACCAATTATTTTGATGTTTGTAGCGGGTGGCTATCTGCTGCACCGCGCACGTTAAGTGCATGCAAGATTGAGTAAAACAATGTTGATGACCTAGATAAACCATGGTTGTCACATAGAGTCTTCACCGAAAATTCGGTAAGATAGTATGATTAATTTATAAACGAAAGAGTGTTCATTATGACGGATGCAACTGCTGGCAAAATCCCACACGTATTAGTAATTATGGATGGTGTGGGTCATCGCGAAGCGGTCGAGGACAATGCCTTTTTAGCAGCAAAACGACCAAACTTGACTGCAATGCAGGAAAAGCATCCGCATGGATTGATTTCAGGCTCTGGCGAAGACGTTGGTTTACCTGATGGTCAAATGGGTAACTCTGAAGTGGGCCACATGAACCTTGGTGCAGGACGTGTGCTGTATCAAGACTTTACTCGTATTACCAAAGATATTCGTACCGGTGCATTCTTTGAACATGATGTTTTAGTTGATGCGGTTGAAAAAGCCAAAGCTGCAAACCGTGCTGTACATATCATGGGCTTGTTGTCTGAAGGTGGCGTGCATTCACATGAAGATCACATTGTGGCGATGGCTGAATTGGCATTAAAACGCGGTGCAAAAGTTTATCTTCATGCATTCCTTGATGGTCGTGATACGCCACCAAAAAGCGCACAACCTTCGCTTGAAAAATTAGATGCGCTGTTTGCTCAGTATCCGGGTCAAGGTCGTATTGCCACCATGATTGGTCGTTACTTTGCAATGGATCGTGACAACCGTTGGGATCGTGTTGAGCAAGCCTATCGCCTATTAACTGAAGGTGAAGCAGTGCGTACAGCAGCGACTGCTGTTGAAGGTTTAGAGCTGGCTTATGCTGCTGAAGAATCAGATGAATTTGTAAAAGCGACGCGTATTGGTGATTTAGCACCGATCCAAGATGGTGATAGCGTTGTCTTCATGAACTTCCGTGCTGACCGTGCGCGTGAAATTACCAAAGCTTTTGTGGAAAAAGATTTTGCAGGTTTTGAACGTAAAGTGGTTCCTGCTTTATCAAAATTTGTCATGTTGACACGTTACCAAGCAACAATTGATGCACCTGTGGCTTATATGCCAGAAGCGTTGCATAACTCGATTGGTGAATACCTGTCTAATTTGGGTAAAACACAACTTCGTATTGCTGAAACTGAAAAATATGCACACGTGACCTTCTTCTTCAGTGGTGGTCGTGAAGATGAATATCCGGGTGAAAAACGTATTTTGATTCCATCACCAAACGTTGCGACTTATGATTTAAAACCAGAAATGAGTGCTTATGAAGTCACTGATGAATTGGTTGCCGCAATTAATTCAGGTGAGTACGATTTACTGGTTGTGAACTATGCCAATGGTGATATGGTTGGTCATACTGGTGTGTTTGATGCAGCAGTCAAAGCAGTTGAGGCCGTAGACACGTGCTTAGGTCGTGTATATGAAGCTGTGATGGCAAATAAAGGCCACATGCTAGTGACTGCCGATCATGGTAACGTAGAGCAAATGCAGGATTACCAAAGTGGTCAGGTGCATACTCAACATACCACTGAACTTGTGCCATTTATCTATGTTGGTCCGACCAATGCAACAATTGCAGAAGGTGGTGTTTTGGCTGACGTAGCGCCGACACTTTTAACTCTTATGCAGATTCCTGTACCAACAGAAATGCAAGGTCGTAACTTGATTACTCTTGAAGCTTAAAATGTAAGGAAGCATGAATGACTAAAGCACACTGGACGTCAGTTGTAAGCCTTACAGCCTTGCTGCTGTGTTCTAGTCATTCGACATGGGGAGCCGACAAAGCAAAGTCGGCTTTCGATGAATTTGATGGCAGCTATGAACAAAGTTATGCCGAAGTACCTGTCGAATCGATCCAACAATTTGTTCAAATCTATGGCATTGTCAAAGAAAATTATGTAGTTGAAAAAAATGACGATGCATTATTCCAACAAGCCATCAAAGGCATGGTCAGTGGTTTAGACCGTTATTCACGATATCTTTCACCTGAAGACTATAAGCAGCTTTTGCAATACACCGAAGGGGATATTGCGAGTGTCGATTTCAATTTGCGTTTTGATGCAGGTCTACAGCAATGGGTCATCACCAATTTAAAGCCTGATGCCGATTCAGCAAAGCTAGGTCTGAAAAATGGCGCGGCGGTGTTTAAAATTGATGATCAAGAACTCAAAAAACTCAATCAAGATCAAGTGCGACACTTACTCACCGGCAGTATCGGCTCGACGCTGAATCTACAGCTGATAACTGCAAGTCAACCGATCAATTTGGTCAGAAACACTAAAGTTGAAACAGATATAGAATCTAAATTATTAAATAATCAGGTTTTAGTATTACACGTTAAAGTTTTTCAACAAGATACTGCCAATGAAATAAAGCGTTTAATTGAAAGTCACGGTTCACGTGTCAAAGCCGTATTGTTTGATTTAAGAAATAACCCCGGTGGGTTACTGTCCGCAGCAGTAGAGTCTGCCGATTTATTTTTGAGTCAGGGCATTATTGTGTCGACTCGAAGTCGATCTGAGGGTGACCAACAATTTCAGGCTTTACCAAGTTTTGAATTTCAAAATATGAAAGTCGGCATCTTAATCAACAATCGTTCTGCTTCTGCCGCAGAGGTCTTTACCGCAGCCTTAAAAGAGCATAAACGTGCATGGGTAGCGGGTGAGAAAAGTTATGGTAAAGGTGTGGTTCAAAAGCTATTTCCATTGAGTAATGGTGCGGCTTTACAAATGACTGTGTCGCAATATCTGACACCGAATGGCAAAATGATTGAAGGAATTGGAGTGCAGCCAGACTATAACTATCCGCTGCAACATGATGCACGTGAAGATCACTATGTCGATCATGTTGCAGAGTTATTGCTGAATCAAAAATAAACAGCAATACGCTGGAAAACTTTTACTCTTCGTCTTCGGTATCTAAACCGAATTTTTTCAAACGATAGCGCAATGAACGGAATGACATGCCTAATTTTTTTGCGGCAAGGGTTCGGTTCCAGTGGGTGATGTTCAACGCATTCATGAGCACTTCTTTTTCGATATTTTCTAAAAAGAGCTCTAAGCCTTCTTCAGGTAGTTTGCGAGGGACCACACTCTGTTCGTTGCTGTTTGCAGCAAGCTGAGCAGAATCATTCGTTGTTGGAGCGGAATTGAACTGAGCACTCGGTTGTCTTAATGGCGCACTTTGCAGATGTTGAAGATCAATTTGCTCATCATCGCAGAGGGTCATGGCACGTTCGATAATATTGCGGAGTTCACGGACATTACCCGGATAATATTGGTTGAGTAGGAAGTTTTTCGCTCGTTCAGTCAGAGGCTTAGTGGCAATTTCCCATTCATGGCTAATTTTTTGAATAAAATGTTGTGCCAATAAGAGGATGTCGTCGCCACGTTCACGTAAGGCAGGCAACACTAAATCCATCACATGGATACGGAAGAATAAATCTTGGCGGAATCTACCTTGTTGGACGAGAGCTTCTAAGTCCTGATGACTGGCGCTGATCACACGGAAATCAACATCAATTTCACAGTCTGAACCTACGGGGCGAATACGTTTTTCCTGTACCGCACGTAGCAGTTTAACTTGCATGGCTAAAGGTAATTCGGCAATTTCATCCAGAAATAAGCTACCACCATGTGCAGATTGAATCAGACCTTGTTTGTCTTGGGTGGCACCACTAAAGCTGCCTTTTTTATGGCCAAAAAGTTCACTCTCCATTAACTCTGTGGGAATTGCCCCACAGTTAATAGCAATAAAGGGCCCTTCATTACGGTTGCTTAAACGGTGAACCAGATTGGCCACGACCTCTTTACCGGTACCAGATTCACCCGTAATAAAAACAGGTGCTTGTGAACGCGCAATTTTCTTTAGAGTTCGACGCAATTGCTGGATTGGGAGTGATTCACCAATCAACATTTTATGTTCTAAAGCATCTTGCGAAGTAATGTCTTCGGCCAAAGGCTTATTCAGGGCTTTTTGTAGCAGTTGTTCAAGATGTTTTGGATTGATCGGTTTGCTGACAAAATCGAAAGCTCCCGCCTTTAATGCGGCAATGGCAATGTCCATGTTGCCATAGGCTGTTAGCACAGCAACGGGTAGGGCAGGACAGTGTTCATTCATCCAATCTAAGAGCTGTAGACCATTACCATCCGGTAAGTTGAGATCGGTTAGGCAGGCATCGTAGCTATAGGTAGACAAGGCTTTTTTAGCTTCGTCGAGGCGATGTGCAACATGCGTTTTAACCCCCATCCTTGATAAAGACATCTGCATCAGCATACATAAGTCTTCTTCGTCATCAACTAACAATACCAGTGGTTGTGAATCCACAGTTTTCCCCTAAAAACAATTAAATAACAGCTTGTAAGCACTCAATCCTAAAGCAAGCTCCCTGTTTTTTTTCTACATAGGAAAGCTGTGCTTGATTCGCTTCACAGAAGCTATGAGCAAGATATAATCCTAAACCAGTTCCAGTAATTTCGGTACTAAAAAATGGTTGAAATAACTGTGCGCGGTTTTGTAAAGCAACCCCATGACCGAAATCTCGGACATCGATCTGGACTTTTTTCTGATCCGTACGCGCCACCACTTCGATATACGACATGTCCGGATTGTTATGGCGAATCGCATTACGAATTAGGTTGATTAAAATTTGTCTGAACTGTGCCTCATCAAAATCGATTAAAGTCTTGGCTTGTACATTGAGCCGAATGTTCTGTTGAATGTCTGCCAGATCTTCGTGCAGGAATAACGGTAAAAATTTTTCTAGATTCAGACGAGTCGGATGGGTTTCCTTATTGCGCACCATATTTAGGGTGTCTTGAATAATTCGGTCAATCCGCACCGCTTGACGTGAAATCATATGATTCAACATGTGCTGTTGTTCGGTATCACTTTGCGGATATAAATCATTGGCATGCACAATTGCGGCTAAAGGATTACGAATTTCATGTGCAATACTGGCGGAGAGTTGCCCTAAAGCGGCTAATTTTAGTTGTTGCACTTGCTGATTGAGTTTTTGTGCATCTTGTAAAATCAGCAAGGTCAGCATTTGATGCGGCACAACGAGTTTTTGTACGAGTACCTGAATGTGGTATTGGCTTTGTTGCGATTCAAATTGAAATTTTTCCCCGCTTTTTAAATCTTCAAACTTGAGTAATTCAAATAAGTCGGGCTGCGTGGTATACAGCGGATATTGGTCATGATGATAAGAATTTGGCATGCCGAGTAAATGGCAAGCAGCAGGATTACTCAGCACCACATGACAGTTTTCATCCAAAACCAAATAGCCCGTATCAATCTGTTCTAAAATATAGCGGTTAATGTTTTGTAGTCGATGTAGCTCTAAAGATTGCGAAAAATTCAGATTTTCTAATAACTGGAAACGTTTCACGGCAATTTGCGCACTGCCATACACTACACAAAATAAAAAAGCCAAAATCGCACTGTTGGTTAAATTTTTAAGTGAGGTAAATTCAAGAATTGAACCTAAAAACAGTTGATATACTACACAGATCACAGCGATGAGGGTGATGACCAAGGCTTTTTGGGCATCTAATAACAGGGATGCTGCAAAAATCGTAATCACAAACAGCAAACTCAAATGTAAATTGGGTCCATCGATGGCTAAGGTCAGTAAGCTCAGCGAAATCACATCTACGATGAATAACAGCAGTAGCTGGTTTGGGATCCGGACTTTGAAACGTCCAAGCGACATGAATTGAATGCTGGTAAACAGCAAATAAATCGTCAATACATATAGGTATAAACGTGGGTATTCATAATCTGAAGTGAATTGAGTGTAGGTCAGTAAAAAGACCAGTAACAGACAGGCACTGATGATAAAGCGATAAGCACTGTACCAAAGGCCCAAATGATACTGGTTCAATTCACTATGAATTGAACGCTGTGTCATAAGTAACTGGATGTACGTGGTGTTAAGGTTTGATTAACCCGTAGCGAATTGCCAAGTGAGTTAGTTTGACATCACTATCAATATTCAGTTTTTCAAAAATGCGGTAACGGTAGGTATTCACTGTTTTAACACTAACGAATAATTTATCAGAAATTTCTTGTGCACTTATACAATTGACCACCATCATGGCAACTTGCATTTCACGCTCAGACAGGGCGTCAAAAGGTGATTGTTGTGTATCAGACAAATATGAGCTGGCCAGTTGTTCCGCAATGTCTGCACTGAAATATTTGCCACCTTGCATCACTTTATTAATCGCACGGACCATTTCAGTAACTGGTGCACCTTTGGTGATATAGCCTTTGGCACCTGCTTTTAACAATAAAGACGGGTAGGGTTCTTCAGCAAGTCCACTGACTGCGAGGACTTTTGTATCTGGCGCTGTTTGGAGTAGGCGACGTGTGGTTTCTACCCCCCCGATCCCCGGCATATTGACATCTAATAAAACGACATTTGGATGGTGTTGGCGAACAAGTGTAATCGCATCTTCACCCGATTCGGCTTGTCCAATGACTTGGACATCTGCATGGTCTTCGAGCATACGGCAAATACCAGTACGGACTAATTCATGGTCATCTACCACCAAAACTGTAATCACCTACACTCTCCCTCAAATCAAAATCTGTTTTTTTTGTTACATAAAGCAAAATAAGCTTGCAATGAAACGACAAAATTAGCAATCCTATTCTTATATGAAATGAAAAACTTCATACACAATGTGTGAGCAAAAAATGTTCGTAGTTGTGACCAATGTACGGCATATTGCTGGTCTTGCGCAAATGTTTAGTATCCTGAGTTGAGTGAGCAATGGTGAAAAAATTAAATAAATCCTTCATGCACGTTTTGGGCATGTCAATTTTATTCAGTATGAGCAGTTTCAGTTCTGCTGAAATTGTGATGAATAGTGCTGCAAATCAGCAGTCAAATATTAGCTGGTCATCTGAAGATGCAAACCAGTTACTCAACGGTGACGTGTCTTATAGCGCTGAAGAGCCATCTCCTCAAGGGTCAACGAAAGTGACTACTTCTGTACGTAGTACAGGCGGTGTGGTACAGACAGCACCATCGAAAACGGTCCGTATCATTGATACCAATCAATACGCAGGTCAGCCTTCTGTAAATGCACGTGCGGCATTGGTTATGGATGGGCAAACTGGTGAAGTGCTATATAGCAAAAATAGCAATACCGCTTTACCGATTGCATCGATTACCAAACTCATGACAGCAGTAGTGATTTCAGATGCCCGATTAAACATGTCCGAAAAGATTACCTTACAACAGTCTGATTTCTCATGTTCAGGTTGTAAAAGCTCAAGTTCAACACTTCGTGCTGGCGACAGTATGAACCGTGCAGAAGCATTGCTGTTTGCTTTAATGAAGTCTGAAAATCCAGCGGCTTCGGCATTAGCACGTACTTATCCAGGTGGTCGTTCTGCATTTATTTCAGCGATGAATGCGAAAGCACGCTCATTGGGGATGAACTCGACTCATTATATGGAATCGACTGGCTTGCATCCAGGCAATGTTGCTTCGGCACGTGACTTAGGTATTTTGGTGAATACCGCTTCGCAGTATGGTTTGATTCGCCAATTTTCAACCACACCAAGTTATGACTTTAATTTGGGCTACCGCGTGTTGAAATCAAACAATACCAATGCTTTAGTACGTAATGGTGGTTGGAATATTAATATTTCAAAAACAGGATTTATTAATGAAGCAGGGCGCTGTGTTGTGATGCATACCACACTGAATAACCGTCCAGCGGTGGTGGTGTTATTGGGTGCGGATTCTTCAGTGGCACGAACCAATGATGCGACTCGTTTAATGAACTGGGCGAGCCAGTTACCAAAACGTATTTAACAAGATTTCAGATTTTTCATTCTTTCAGTATTTAGATTTACTCAACGTTTAAATGCTGAAGTGAATGCAAGATATAAAAAAAGCCCTGCAAGAGCAGGGCTTTTTTTTATTCAGTCAGCATATAAATTACATATTTGACAGAATTGAATCACGAACTTGATCCATAGTTGCATCAATCGACAACATTACGGCATCTTGGCATTGCTTGATGGCAGTGTCAGGATCTTTTAAACCGTTACCTGTTACAGTACATACGATCACAGAACCTTCAGCAATTTTACCTGCTTTGATGTCACGAATCGCGCCACCGATAGAAGCTGCAGAAGCAGGTTCTACGAATACACCTTCGTACATAGATAGTAGACGCTGTGCTTCTAAGATTTCAGCATCTTGCAGTTCGTCAAACCAACCTTCTGAGTCGCGGACTACGGCTTTAGCATGGTTCCAGCTTTGTGGATTACCAATACGGATCGCAGTTGCTACAGTTTCAGGGTTTTCTACAGGTGCGCCGCGTAGGAATGGTGCCGCGCCAGCAGCTTGGTAACCCACCATTGTTGGTAGACCCGCAGGTTTTGGACCTGTGAATTGATCAGTTTCAGGATCATAAACCACTTGTACAAATTCTTCTTTAGGCTGATTCGCCACAGCTTCGGTATAACCCATCCAATGTGCTGTGATGTTACCCGCATTACCTACAGGTAGGCAGTGGTAGTCTGGTGCACGACCTAATTCGTCAACGATTTCGTAAGCAATGGTTTTTTGACCTTGCAGACGGTATGGGTTGATTGAGTTTACAATCGTAACTGGTGCTTGATCCGCAACTTCTTTTACAAGACGCATACCGTCATCGAAGTTACCGTGGATTTGCATCGTTACCGCGCCATACATCATCGCTTGTGCCATTTTACCCATGGCAATTTTGCCTTCTGGGATTAACACGAATGCTTTAATACCCGCACGTGCAGCATACGCCGCTGCGGCAGCAGATGTATTACCTGTAGAGGCACAAATAATCGCTTTTGAGCCTGCTTCCACTGCTTTTGTTACGGCCATGGTCATACCACGGTCTTTAAATGAACCAGTCGGGTTTAAGCCCTCGTACTTCACATAAATTTCAACATTTTTGCCAATAATGCGTGGAATGTTCTCAAGCTTAATCAGTGGCGTATTACCTTCGCCCAAAGAAATTGCGCGAGTAGTTGCAGATACGGGTAAACGGTCGCGATAGCGGTCAACTAAACCAGTATAACGATTGGCATTAGACATGATGATGTTCCAATTGTGTGTAGAGCTTGGCGAGAGGAACTGAAATATTCCCCTCGACCCGATTAATTATCAAGCGATTCTAAACGAATTCGTACAATTTCGCCATGAATGACAGGCAATGCTTGAATTTGTTGAAGGGCTTCATCCATTTTAGATTCTTTGACTGGATCAGTCAGAATCACGATAGGAATAAGGTCTTTTAAGCGCGGCTGTTGCATGATCGCATCGATGCTGATTCCTGCACGGCTTAAAATCGTAGTGACATCAGCAAGAACGCCAGTTTGATCTTCGGCATTAATACGGATGTAGTATCCTGTGGTCATTTCTTCACGTGGAAGAATTGGTAAATCGGTCAGTGCTTCAAAAGCAAGCTGTGGAATTGTACCAGCGCCATCTTCGGTATATGAGATGTCACGGACAATATCGACAACGTCAGCAACCACCGCTGATGCTGTCGGGCCTGCACCTGCGCCTGCGCCATAGTAAAGCGTTGGACCAACAGCATTGGCTTGAACCAATACAGCATTTTTAACGCCATTTACATTGGCAATCAGTTGGTCTTCAGGGATCAGCGTTGGATGAACACGAAGCTCAATACCCGTTGCAGCACGACGTGCAATACCTAAATGTTTAATACGGAAACCAAGGTCTTCTGCATATTTGACATCTTGCGCAGTGACTTTGCTGATGCCTTCAGTGAAGACTTTGTTAAACTGGAGTGGGATACCAAAAGCAATAGAAGCCAACAATGTTAACTTGTGCGCTGCATCGATTCCTTCGACGTCGAAAGTTGGATCTGCTTCGGCATAACCGAGTTCTTGCGCTTCTTTGAGAACGTCTGCAAAGGCACGACCTTTTTCACGCATTTCAGTCAGGATAAAGTTACCTGTACCGTTAATAATACCTGCAAGCCAGTCAATTTTATTGGCTGCCAAACCCTCACGGAGGACTTTAATAATTGGGATACCGCCTGCGACAGCTGCTTCATAAGCAATCTGAACGTGATGATCATCGGCCAATTTAAATAATTCATTGCCGTGTTCAGCTAATAAAGCTTTGTTGGCTGTAACCACTTGTTTGCCATGAACGATTGCTTCACGAATCACTTCATACGCAGGGTGAATGCCGCCCATAACTTCAACCACAACGTCTACATCGGGTTGACGGACGATATCTAATAAATCAGCACTTTGCTTCACTGAAGCAGGTAGTTCTAAATCAGGACGAGGGCGACGCGTACCCACATGGGTAATTTCAATTTCACGACCGGTGCGACGTTTAATCTCAGCAGCATTTTCTTTTAGTAGTTTAAGGGCACCACCACCCACAGTACCAAGACCGAGGATTGCCAGACGAACTGGTTTCACGTCACACTCCATTTATTTCATCATTGCTTTAAGTGAGTTTAGATCATAGCTAAAAAAACGTTCGGACTCTAGGGTAGAAATCACTTTATTCCTACCCATAAAAAATATTCATTTAGCCTATAAAAATTAGTTATTTAAGCGCACTTTCAAGTTCGGAAGCCGACATGTAAGCACCGATGTGTTTGCCTTCTGCGTTATAGATCGCTGGCGTACCATTCACACCGATATTCAGACCCATTTCATACATGCTGCGCACTGGGTTTTTACATGATGCTGGCTCGATTTGCTCACCGGCAATGGCTTTATCAAATGCGGCACGACGGTCTTTACTACACCAGATATTTTCCATCATTGGCATGTGTTGTTCACCACGTGGCCAAGCGATGTAACGGACTTCAATGCCACGGGCATTAATATCATCCATTTGTTCATGTAACTTATGGCAATAAGGACAGCTGACATCGGTAAACACATAAACCACGTGTTTGGTTTTACCTTTGGCTTTATAAATCAGTAGGTCTTCAGTTTTTAATTGATCAAATAATTTTTTGTTGGCCTCTGCTTGTAGGGTATCGCCTACATTAAAGAGTTGTTTTTCACCTAAACGAACCACGTCGCCTTGGAAAATGTATTTACCATCTGCTGTAGCATAGACTGCAGGCATGCCTTCAAAGCTGACCCAAAACAAATTAGGAACTTCAGTCGCTTTCACCCCAGTGACTTTGGCATTGATATTGGCTTTTTGCAGATTGGATTGCAAAGTATCAATTAAACGCTGCTGAGCATTACGTTCAGATAAATTCGAAGCTTCACCAGTTGCAGGTGTACTTGCCGTTAATGTCGCGTCTTTCTTTTCGTCATTATTTGAATTAGAACAAGCCACTAACGCCATACTGGCAACAAGTGTCGATGCGAGAAAAATTTTTGAACGGGTAAATAACATAAACAACCCTTTTCTTTTAGCTTTATCAAACAGGTGAGTAAGCATAGCAAAAAATATCGGGCACAATAGAACTTCTTGGTCTGATATTTCCTGCCGTTAAGCTCTCGGATGATAGTCTGCATGTAATTTTTGCATACGAATCTGCGCGACATGGGTATAAATTTGCGTGGTAGACAAGTCACTGTGGCCGAGCAGCATCTGCACGACACGTAAGTCGGCACCGTGGTTGAGCAAATGCGTGGCAAAGGCGTGGCGTAAGGTATGTGGTGATAATTCGGCTTGAATGCCTGCAATGAGCGCATAGCGTTTAATCGCGTACCAAAAGTTTTGGCGACTCATCATTCCACCGAGTTGAGTGAGAAATAAAGCATCGGTTGCGCTTTTGTATAAGACGGGGCGTGATTCGGCTAAATATTTCTCGATCCATTCCACCGCCATTTGACCTAAAGGAACTAAGCGTTCTTTATTGCCTTTACCGGTAATTCGTAAATAGCCTTGTTTAAGATTGATCAGTTCTAATCTTAAATTTAATAACTCAGAGACACGTAAACCACAGGCATACAGCACTTCGAGCATGGCACGATCACGTAGACCCAATGCGGTGCTGAGGTCTGGGGCATTAATCAGGGCTTCAACATCTGCTTCAGATAAATCCTTTGGTAGGGCACGACCCAATTTGGGTGTTTTATGGATTGCAACAGGATTGTCACTGCGTATTTTTTGTTCACGCAAGAACTTGAAAAATGAACGCAGTGCAGAAAGTGAGCGGGCGATCGAGCGAGGGCTTTTTCCTTGTTTAGTCAGGCTGAGCAAGACATCTGAAATGTCGTCACTACTCCAATCTGTCATGATATGCGTATGACACTCACTGCATTGAATTAAATCAGATAAATATGCATTTCGAGTGTGTGGACTGACGGTTTGAGCAATTAAATCATCACGATATCCGTGTAAAAAACTGAGTGATTCTGGAATTTGGACTGGGGTTGGAATACGTGGTTTTTTATTTAACATGTGCCGCTCATTTTCGAAATTAAACCAAGAAATCACAATGGTTTAATGCAATGTAATTTAAAAAAATAGTCGTGTCGATGCTAGATTGTTAAATGAGAATTGAAATCGAATCCGATTTGTTAATTATTCTCATTTGTTTGTATAATATTCAAAATTTTTTAGGGTTAGTTGCGTGCGATTATCTGATTTGAAAGTGAAACAAAGCGCAGTCATTCATAAGGTACATCGTAACCAGAATGGCAACAATGCTCCGGCTGATTTAGTCGCTAGCCGTTTAGAGACTTTGGGTTTTGTTCCCGGAACAAAAGTACAGGTGATTACCAAAGGTATTTTTGGTGGTGACCCGATTTTAATTCAAGTTGGGTTTACTCGTTTCGCACTGCGAAAAATAGAAGCTGAAAAAGTGGAAATAGCAATGGAAGGTGCATCAGCATGAGTGATGCGTTACGTATTGCCCTCGTTGGTAATCCAAACTGTGGTAAAACTTCATTATTCAATCATTTAACGGGTACACGTCAGAAAGTTGCGAACTATGCTGGGGTAACGGTTGAGCGCAAGGTTGGTCAATTTACGTTGCCATCGGGTAAATCTGTTCGAGTTTTGGATTTGCCGGGGACGTATAGCTTAGAAGCGACGAGTCCTGATGAAGCCATTACGCGTGATGTCGTGCAAGGTAAAATTGCAGAAGAAGGGCATCAAGATGTCTTTTTATGTGTAGTTGATGCGACAAACTTAAAATTGCACCTCGGTTTGGTCATGGAAATGATCGATTTGGGTCGTCCAATTTTACTTGTCCTCAATATGATGGATGAAGCACGCCGTCGTGGCATGCAAATCAATACCCAAAAGCTGTCTCAGCGTTTGGGCGTTCCTGTTGTAGAAACCGTTGCTGTACGTAATGCGGGTATTGAAAACTTAATGGGTGCTTTGGATGCTGAAGGTTTCAGAAAACCAGATGCGTCATTAAGTGATACCAATCTTTCTGGGACTAACCACGAAAAAATTGAACAAATTTTAAAAGACGTGGTGATGTTTGTTGATCATGAAGATAAACGCTCAGACTTCCTTGATAAAATTTTTCTACATCCAGTCTTTGGTTTAATTACCTTAGCGGTGATGATGTTTATTATCTTCCAAGCGGTGTTTGCGTGGGCTGCGCCGTTTATGGAAGGTATTGAATGGGTGCAGGATTGGGTTGGTGAAGCCGCAGGTGGCATGATTTCCAATCCATTACTACAGAGCTTGGTTGTTAAAGGGATTATTGAAGGTGCGGGTGGCGTAATTGTCTTCCTCCCACAAATTATTATCTTATTCTTCTTTATTTTGGTTTTAGAAGAATCAGGCTATTTACCACGTGCAGCATTCTTGCTAGATAAGCTGATGTTTAAAGCGGGTTTGAGTGGACGTGCTTTTATTCCTTTGCTGTCGAGCTTTGCCTGTGCTGTACCGGGCATCATGGCAACCCGGAGTATTCAAGACCCCCGAGATCGTCTGGTAACGATTTTAGTTGCTCCATTGATGACCTGTTCGGCACGTTTACCGGTTTATGCTTTGTTGATCTCGGCATTTATTCCACAGCAAATGGTCTGGGGCGTCTTTAACTTACAAGGCTTGGTGCTATTTGCATTATATGCAGCCGGGATTGTGAGTGCCTTAATTGTGGCAACAGTGCTGAAATTCTTCCAAAAAGATAAATCACAGCATGCCTTATTGATGGAACTTCCAAGCTACCGTTTCCCAGATATTAAGAGTGTTTGGATTGGTTTACTGGACCGTGCCAAGATCTTCTTGAAACGTGTTGGTGGCATCATCTTCGCTTTATCGATTTTGTTATGGTTCTTGTGTACCTTCCCGCAACCGCCAGAAGGCGCAACCTTGCCGGATATTGATTATTCATTGGCAGGTATGCTTGGGCATGTGCTACAACCGATCTTTGCACCATTAGGTTTTAACTGGCAGATCTGTATTGCCTTAATTCCAGCGATGGCTGCACGTGAAGTTGTTGTAGCGGCATTGGGTACGGTGTATGCCTTGTCTGCAACAGATGAGGATGCCATGTCTCAAGGTCTGGCAAATTTAATTAGTAGCGATGGGTCATTGGGTTGGTCATTGGCAACCGGTCTATCATTATTGGTGTGGTTTATTTATGCGCCACATTGCTTGGCGACACTGGCGACAGTTAAACGTGAAACTGGTTCCTTGAAAACGGTGAGTTTCATGACCATCTATTTATTTGGTTTGGCTTATTTAATGGCATTCATCACGTATCAAATTGCAACACGCTATTTTGGATAGTGAATCTTGAATGGCAAAAGCTGAACAAAGGAGAGAGACATGCTTGAATCAATAATTATTGCGGTATTGGTGATTTGGAGTGCTGTCGTGGTGTTTAAGAAGGTATTTCCAAAAACATCAAACTCAGTCTTCACAACTTTATCTGAGCACTGTGCAAACCGTGGTTGGAACAGTTTAGCCAAATGGTTAAAGCCCAAAATGGTCGCAGGCTGTGCAGGCGGTTGTGGATGTTCAGCTTCGGATAATCCATCTGCAAAAAAAGCTGAAGTACAAGCGGTGAAATGGAAATAAGCTCACCGTCAATTGCTTGAAGAAACCGCCCAAGATGGGCGGTTTTTTTACGAGCGGACACAAAAAAACTGCGAGAAAGTGAAAACATAAAAAGCATTCAAAACAGCAAAGTGCTAACATTTTGTCAGATTTAAAAACCGACCAAAAAATGGGGCGAAAATGTTAATACAGCGTGGTGGATTGAAGGTTGTTGCCGGATTAGGGATTTCTGGTGTTTCCGCAGTGAATTTCTTACATAGCCATGGCTACCGCGTTGCAGTCACCGATTCACGAGCAGTCCCACCGGGTCATGATCAAATTCCAAGTGATGTACAAACTAGTTTCGGTCAGTTGGACCAAGATTTATTACTTCAAGCAGAAGAAATTATTATCAGTCCAGGGCTAGATCCAAAATTACCGCAAATTCAGGCGGCCATTGCAGCCAACATTCCTGTGGTTTCAGAAATTCAAATTTTACGTCGTGCGACAGATAAGCCAATTGTCGCGATTACAGGTTCGAATGCGAAAAGTACCGTAACGACTTTATTTGGTCTTATGGCAGCAGATGCAGGCAAAAAAGTGGCAGTGGGTGGCAACTTGGGTCGTCCAGCTTTGGATCTCACCAAAGATGATCCTGAACTTTATGTTTTAGAGCTTTCAAGTTTTCAATTAGAAACCACGTCGAACTTGGCCGCAGAAGTGGCTGTTGTGTTGAACATGAGTGAAGACCATTTGGACCGTCATGGCGATATGATGGGCTATCACACTGCGAAGCATCGTATTTTCCAAGCGGTGAAAAAAGTCGTGTATAACCGTGATGACTCATTAACACGTCCATTGGTTCCAGATATTACTCCAATGCAAAGCTTTGGCCTAAATGCACCAGATATGAATCAGTTCGGTATTTTACGTGATACTGATGGCACAATTTGGTTGGCATGTGGTCGTGAGCGGTTACTGAAAAGTACAGACATGTATATTCAAGGGACTCATAATGTGGCAAACGCCTTGGCATGTTTAGCTTTGGGTGAAGCGATTGGTTTGCCACTAGAGGGCATGTTGGAAACTTTGAAAACATTTAAAGGTTTAGAGCACCGCTGTGAATTTGTCAAAGAAGTGCATGGTGTTCGTTATTATAATGACTCTAAAGGCACCAATATTGGTGCGACTTTAGCTGCGATTGATGGTCTAGGTGCTGCGATTGAAGCCAAAGGCGGTAAAGTGGCGATTATTTTAGGTGGTCAAGGCAAAGGGCAGGACTTTACTGCGCTGCGTGATTCACTTTCAAAATATGCCAAAGTTGCGGTATTGATTGGTGAAGATCGTCCAATTATTGAAAAAGCGATTGAAGGGACAACCACGCTGATTCATGCTGAAAGTTTGAAACAAGCGGTTGAGCTGTGCCAACAAAATGCGGTAGCCAATGATGTGGTGTTATTGTCTCCAGCGTGCGCAAGTTTTGATATGTTTAAAGGTTACAGTGAGCGTGGACACCAATTTGTTGATTGTGTGAATGCACTCGTTTAAAAGAACGATAAGGAAAGTTGTATGGCTGGGTTAGCTCAGACGACCATAAATAGAATAAATGAAGTTGTAGAGCGTTGGATTCCTCGGTTACCTGCCGAGGTCAACGTGCGCAATGTTTTAATGTTCTGTGTTTTGGCATTGTTGTGTATTGGGTCGATCATGGTGGCATCTGCTTCGATGCCTTATGCAGAGCGCATGCATGAAAATGCCTTCCATTACATTTCACGACACGGGATTTCGATTGCCGCTGCCGCCATGGCTGCGTATATCGCCTATAAAGTGCCGTTAAATGTGTGGTTTAACAACACCTTCTTTTTATGGATTGTGACCATTGTCCTGTTAGCTGCCGTTTTGGCGGTAGGTACTGAAGTCAATGGTTCTAAGCGTTGGATTCGGATCGCAGGTTTTACCTTACAGGCTTCGGAAGTCGCCAAAGTCATGATGGCGATATTTACCGCAGACTATGTGGTACGGCGTGCCGAAGAAGTCCGCAATAACATCAAGGGCTTGGTACGTTTGGCAGTGATTATGGCTGCAACTGTCGGTTTGGTCATGGCTGAGCCCGATTTAGGGGCGACGGTGGTGATTGCCTTAACCATGCTAGGGGTATTCTTCCTCGCAGGAGCACCGTTGATTCAGTTCGCAATTGCCTTTGGTGCGATCATCATGGCCTTTGTGTTCTTGATTTTATTTGAACCTTATCGTTTAGAACGTTTGATGTCCTTCTCAAATCCATGGAATGATCCATTAGGCGCAGGCTACCAGTTGTCGAATGCATTAATGGCTTTTGGTCGCGGTGAATGGTTTGGTGTCGGCTTGGGTCATAGTATTCAAAAAATGTCGTATTTACCTGAGGCTCATACTGACTTCATGTTGGCGGTTTTGGGCGAAGAATTTGGCTTCTTTGGGATTTTGACCGTATTGACGCTGTCATTTGTGATGTTGATCTGCTGTATTCGCATTGGTCATCGTGCTTTACGTCATCAATACTTACGTGCAGGCTACTTGGCTTATGGCATTAGTATTATCTTCTTGCTGCAAATTTTGGTGAATGCCGGCATGAACATGGGCATGCTTCCTACCAAGGGTTTGACCTTACCGTTTATTAGTTATGGAGGGTCTTCTCTGATTATCTGTGCGGTTATGGTGAGTCTGATCTTAAAGATCGATGCGACGACCAAAGAAGTGAACCCAAGTAAAGAAGAATCAAGCTTCTAAATTGGTATCTCGTTGCGGATCGGGAGATGCATGGTGCAGTACACTCGCCGGCATCTCCGTTCCACAATGGAGACATTTGACCAAGCTCGCCTTGGCTTTAGATAGTGGAATCAATGGAATAAAAAATAAAGAAAAATAATTACGTTGCTGTTTCAACTCATACTGAGTTCTGCTGCGGCAGACAGGGCAAGTAAATTGGCTCTTTTCAATGACTTTGGTTTTCGGACCAACTCCAAAAATAAAAAACATTAGGCTCTCCAATGGTCAATTGATCACTTTAATTAAAGGATAATTCAATTGAATATCGAGTGATTGGCTCAGATAGGGATGTGGGTTTATTGATAGATTTGAGGCAATGCTGTGCCATGGGGAATTTGTTGAATATCCCACTGCGCAATCGCCTGTTGTAGCATAATGCGCGGCGTGTCTAAGTCGACTGGCGGTTGATGTAGGGCCTGCAATGCTTGTTGCAATAAAGGTGCTGCTTGGTTTAAATCAAGAGCTTGAGCCATATTCTGTTTTGACAGTTTTTGTCCCTGATTATTCATTGCCAATGGCAAGTGCATGTATTCAAGGCGTGGATAACCCAAAACCTGTCCGAGCCAAATTTGACGTTCGGTATTGTCCAAAAGATCAGCCCCACGTACGACATGGGTCATCCCTTGTAGGTAGTCATCCACCACGACAGCAAGTTGATAATTGATAATGCCATCACGGCGTTTTAAGACGAAGTCGCCCAAATCTTGTTGCAGATTGGAGCAATGCGTCCCTTGTAAGCGGTCGGTAAAACAAATGTTCTGTGCATCGACTTTGATCCGAATGGCCTGATCCTGAAGGGGAAGGCCTAGATTGCGACATGTGCCTTGATAGATATGATTCGAACCAAGCATTTTTCGGGTGCATTGACAGGCATAGACCAAGCCTTGTGCATGCAAATGCGCAATGACTTGCTCATAGATTTCAAGGCGGTCTTTTTGGAAAATGATCCCGGTATCTGGTTCGAATTGAAATGCATCAATACAACGTAAGATATGTTCTTCGCTGCCGGGGAATATACGTGGAATGTCGGTATCTTCGATACGAACCACCCATTGCCCTTGATGGGCACGGGCATCGCAGTAGCTTGCAACTGCTGTAATTAAAGAGCCAAAATGCAAAGGGCCGGTTGGCGATGGCGCAAACCGACCCACGTAATGCTCTGCAGCTTTCCCTCCCTTTTTTAAAGGTAGGGCTAGAGAGGAATTACTCAACACAGAATTAACCGTTATTTTGCTTCTCTTTGATCTCTGCAAGTGTTTTGCAGTCGATACATAAAGTCGCTGTTGGACGTGCTTCTAGGCGACGTAAACCAATTTCGATACCACACGTTTCACAGAAACCGTAGTCATCATTTTTGATCGCTTCAATTGATTGTTCAATTTTACGGATCAGTTTACGTTCACGGTCACGTGTACGAAGTTCAATCGCAAATTCTTCTTCTTGCGTTGCACGGTCGTTCACATCTGGAAGCGCAGTATTTTCGTCTTGCATGGTATTCAAAGTACGGTCTACTTCTGACATTAACTCAGCTTTCCACGCCAATAAGATGTGGCGGAAATGCTCAAGTTGCCCTTCAGACATGTATTCTTCATTCTTTTTAGGCTGATAAGGTTCAATACCAAATAAGCTTGCAGTAGAACCACCTTCAGTCGCCTTTGGCTTTGATTTGCGCACGCGTTTGGTAGACTTTTCGTCTACTACATCAGTTTGTTCGTCTAAGACTTGATTTTGGTTGTCATTCGCCATATAGGGCATTCCTCATCATATGCATATATCTATACGCAAAAAATATGGTGATATGCAAGTTTTTTATCCACCCAACACAGAGTTTCCTTCTGTGGGGGTCGTCATCATATAGACTTTTTCTGCTTATTGATAGTCTTTGATGTTTGGATTCTAACTATCACTTTTCCTTTAGAAGGCATAAAGTAAAGCAAAAAAATCAAATTGAAAAGTTAATAACCTGAAATTTCAACATTAATTTGAGGTTGTTTCAATTTGACCCGAACAACTTCTGTTTTAAATTCACCATTATCATTCAGATAGAGTGCACGATACCCCGGTAAAGCTTCATCTAAGGCAAAATTTTCACTATGCGGTTTGAACTGAACACTGGTCGAAGGTGTCGATAAAAACTGAATATTGTGCCATTGATTAGATGAGTCTTGATGCACGTGTCCGCATAGTACAATTTTGACATTGTCATGGCGTGAAAGCACATCCATCAGATGTTCAGCATTTTTTAATTTGTGCTGATCTATCCAATGCGATTGCATGGCAAAAGGGTGGTGGTGGCATGCCACAATGATGTGTTGCTGTGGGTGTGTTGTGAGCAACTGGTCTAATTGTTCCAACTGCTGTTGTGATACCCAACCATCCACTTTTCCCTTGACCGCACTGTTCAGTAAAATCAGACACCAGTTGCCTAATTCGATGCAGTGTGCCCGATCTTGCTGTTGATGAAATGGGAAGCAAGATGCTTCGTCATGGTTACCCGGAATCTGATAAAATGGAAACGGCTGCTGTTGCATATATTCGCGATAACGCGCATAGGTGCGCTCTACCGGCACTTGTGCAAGATCGCCAGTATGGACAAGCGTATCGATGTGATGATGGTTCAACTGAATTTGTTGAATCACATCGTGAAAACTCTGCTCTGGATTCATGCGGACAAACTCAAGATCTTCCTGATCCATTAAATGTGTGTCCGAGATCTGGATCAGTGTCCAGTCGTATTGTGGTGTGTCCCTTAAAGTCATGTCCTTCCCCTTAGACATTCCTTGTAGTATGTATTTGTTGTTGTAACCATTGCAAGGCCATAATGACAGGTGCGTTTTTTAGCCGACCATTGGTTAATAATTCAGGAATATCAGCATAATCTAAGATATGCAATTGAATATTTTCTCCTTCATCAGGCATACCAAAGACTCCACCATGTTCAGGCAGTTCAGCTTCAGCACTATATAGGTGGAATAATTCCGCGCAGGCACCCGCAGAGGGATAAAAACTAAATAAATGCTGTAGCGCATCTAATTCACAGCCTGATTCTTCCAAACTTTCACGGCGGATACAGCTTTCAGCAGATTCATCACCATCGAGCACGCCGGCAATGATCTCAAGTTGCCAAGGTGAAGTTTCATCATCAATCGCCCCAATGCGGAATTGTTCAATTAAGGCAAATTTTTGTTGTTGATGACTATAGATCAGCACACCTGCTGCTTCAGGACGATGAATCAATTCACGCTGAATGGTTGGAATCATGCTGTCTTGATGGAATAAGCGGTGTCGAAGCTGAACTTTTTCAACTTGAATAAAGCCTTTATAAAGATGTTCACGCCCTTCAATGCTGTAATCTTTTTTGTTATATGTGGCCTGTTTAATAATATTCATAAGCGCTAATTAGGATGAAATCTTCCATTTCATCCTAACCGAGATTTTGTTGAATACAAAAGATTTTTTTTAAGCTTTACACTTTGTGGTACAACTTTTGACCATGTTCATGATAGGCCGCTTTCATGCTCTGTAAACCTGTTTCAATTTCAGGATTAGATTCTGAAGAAAGCTGCATATCTTGCTGATTTTTTGCATAATCTCTCACATTTTGTGTGATTTTCATCGAGCAAAATTTAGGTCCACACATGGAACAAAAATGGGCCGATTTATGTGCTTCTTTCGGCATGGTTTCATCATGCATGCTGCGCGCTGTATCAGGGTCTAAGCTCAGATTAAATTGGTCTTCCCAGCGGAATTCAAAGCGTGCTTTCGACAATGCATTATCACGAGCCTGCGCACCGGGATGACCTTTGGCAAGGTCTGCGGCATGGGCTGCAATTTTGTAGGTGATAATGCCATCTTTGACGTCTTTTTTATCTGGTAGACCAAGGTGCTCTTTCGGGGTCACATAACACAGCATCGCGGTGCCATACCAACCAATCATTGCTGCACCTATCGCAGAGGTAATGTGGTCATAGCCCGGCGCAATATCAGTGGTGAGTGGTCCAAGGGTATAGAAAGGTGCTTCTTTGCATACCTCGAGCTGTAGATCCATATTTTCTTTGATCATGTGCATAGGGACATGGCCTGGGCCTTCAATCATGACTTGTACATCATGCTCCCATGCACGGTGAGTCAATTCACCTAAGGTGCGTAATTCACTAAATTGGGCTTCATCGTTGGCATCTTGAATACACCCCGGACGTAAACCATCACCTAAACTAAATGACACGTCATAGGCTTTCATGATTTCGCAGATTTCATCAAAATGCGTATACAGGAAGTTTTCTTCATGATGCGCTAAGCACCACTGCGCCATGATGGATCCGCCACGTGACACAATCCCTGTTAAACGGTTGGCGGTGAGTGGGACATAACGAAGCAGCACACCTGCATGGATGGTAAAGTAATCGACACCTTGTTCGGCTTGTTCAATCAGTGTGTCTTTGAAAATTTCCCAGGTTAAGTCTTCTGCGACACCGTCAACTTTTTCTAAAGCTTGGTAAATCGGTACGGTGCCAATCGGTACAGGGGAGTTGCGAATAATCCATTCGCGGGTCTCATGGATATTTTTACCTGTCGATAAATCCATAATGGTGTCAGCGCCCCAACGAGTTGCCCAAGTCATTTTTGCCACTTCTTCATCGATGCTTGAACCAAGTGCTGAGTTACCAATGTTGGCATTGATTTTCACCAAGAAGTTACGACCAATAATCATCGGTTCACATTCAGGGTGGTTAATGTTGGCAGGGATAATGGCACGACCTTCAGCCACTTCTTGACGTACAAATTCTGGGGTGATTTCAGTTAAATTGCGTGCGCCAAAATTTTGACCGGCATGTTGGCGCATATCAACACCTTCATGTTGGCGCTGATTTTCACGAATCGCAATGTATTCCATTTCAGGAGTGATGATGCCTTGTTTGGCATAGTGCATTTGAGAGACATTGTGTCCACGACGAGCGCGACGGGGTTTTGAAATATGCGCAAAACGAATCTCTGCAGTACGAATATCTCGAAGACGCTCTTGTCCAAATTTTGAAGTTAAGGTATCGAGTATTTCCGTATCATTTCGAGACTCAATCCAAGATTCACGGACATTAGGTAGACCTTGATTCAGGTCAATTTGAATATTGGGGTCGGTATAAGCACCAGAGGTGTCATAGACCATAAGCGGTAGATTTTTTTCTCCACCCAGACCTGTAGGCGTATCTGTAAGGCTAATTTCACGCATTGGTACGCGAATATCTGGACGTGAGCCTTGGATATAGACTTTCTTTGACGCGGGGAGAATACGAGTGAGATCTTTAGCATCTTGTTCATGTTGAGCAGCGCGATCTGAAGCGGTGAGATTCGTTAATTGGTTCATTGCAATGATCCTTATGAATGACATCAACGAATCAAGCACGACCAAAAACGTGGCAGTTTATCTGATGGATTCACCTGAAAATAAAGGCGTAAAACCAAGAGATAAGAAGGGCTTAAGTTTTTAGATGGCTTGATTCCTACGCAGGTATTAACCTGATCAGGTTCAACGGTACTCATCCTTAAATTTAGCGAACTAAATTTAGATGATCTCAGCAGGAAATTACCTGCGCTCCGTCAAGCTTTGTGCAGATATTAGCATGAAGGCTGTTTTAAAACAGTGTTATTTTTCATCGATTTTGCAGTGCAGAATTTTAGGCAGGCCCGTGTGCAATTGAACTTGCATTGGCTAAGTAGAGGACTGATTTACACAGATGGCGTCACTAAAACAGTCTTTCTTATAATGCGGATCAGGATTGCGGACACCAATGAAATTCAACAGCTGCGCTTCTGATCGCTGATTAGATGCAGCAGTATTTTGATCTAATAATTTTAAAAATAAACGCGCCTGATCTGCCAATGTGGAGTTTTTTAGTTGAGCCAAGCGTTCAATTTCTTCTAAAGAACTGGCTTGAATACTGAGGCGGTCTGAAAAATCATTAGAAACGGGACTATGTGTCGAACCAATAAATAACAATTTGCTATATTGATATAGCAATTGTTGTGCATCTTTTTTGTAGGGGCTATTTGGATATTGTTTGAGATAGTCTTCCCAAAAAATGGCACGTGTCGCAATCTCTTGTGGCTCAATGGCTAAACTTTGTTGCAGCAAGGCAGGTTGTGCATTTTGTTCAGCCAGTTTTTCAATAAAGACCTGCTCAGATTCTTGCATATAAGGCGCAAAAATTTTGGCTAAATATTCAGGACTACGGCGATAGCGTAACTGTCCTTCACCTGCATCGAACAATTCCACATAGGCTTGGCCTTTATGTTTCAGTAAATACTGATCTCGGGCGGTGAGCTGCTCATAATGATTTTGTTGAATGGTGGGATGCTGAGCCATATCAAAGGCAAATTGTTCGAACGCCATTTGCTGTTGAGCCGTACGTTCAACATGTAAAAAGTTGCGATACATTTGATTGGACAAGCGCAGTAATTTTTTTTGTTCGTCCGCTTTTAACAGCGGTAAGCAGACTTTGAGATCTTGGTTGATTTGTTCTAAAGCGAAAGTTGTGCGTTGATCGTCTATTTCCAGCATGTTTTTTTCCAGTTTTTTGCACAGCAAAGACAAATCGACTGCTTCTTTTTGAACAGTCTTATTGTTGGGAAACTCTGGTGCAGGTTGTGGTTCAGGCTGTTGTTGGCATCCATTCAACATACTGAAACATAAAAACATTGCACTAAACTTTGCAGGCAGCTGAAAAAATTTTGACACAGGAACTCGATGCGCTATAGAAGTGGTATTGTCCGATGGAATGTCGACTATTCTATAGATGAAACACGTGCAATATGTGTACTATTGTACAGTTCTTTGTTATAGCGTTGTGAGTAATGTCCGAAAACGACTGAAATTATCTGATTTTGTCGCATTTGATATAAAAAATTAATAAAAATCATACGGAAATTTGCAAGGATATGATTAGTATCTGCTTAGTTTTAGGCTTGAATATTCAATCTCGGGTATTTGAATATTAGGAATTTACAAAAAAAATGAACAAAAAAGTTGTGGTGGGTCTTTGTTTGCTTTTCACGAGTCAATGGGCGTGTGCGCTAGATCTTGTGCAAGCTTATGAACGCGCAAAACAAGAAGACCCCAATTGGCAAGCCAATAAACTACAATATGAAGCGGATAAATTGAATTTGGGGATTGCCAATGGGAACTTACTCCCGACGGTAACAATCTCCGGAAATGTGACCCGAAAAAATCAAAATTCCAACCAAAGCGGCGCTCAAGCCGGGCTGATCATGCCAGACAGCACCACAACAAGACAAATTGCGCTCACTGCCCGTCAGCCCATTTTTCGTTGGGATGCATGGGAAGGGCTGAAGCAAGTCAAGACCTCGATTAACTTAAGTGAAATCAATCTGCGGATTCAAAAACAAGATCATATTTTAAATGTTTCTGAAGCTTATTTTAATGTCCTACGTCAACAAGCTTTGACGGTTGCCAACCTACAAGAAGAACAGGCGCTATCTGAACAGTTGCGTATGATGAATGGCAAATTAAAAGAAGGTTTGGTGGCAAAAAGTGATGTCAGTGAAGCCAATGCACAATATCAAAATGCACGGGCTAACCGCATGGCGACCAATGTTCAATTGGTTTTGGCGCAGGAACAATTACAACAGTTGATTGGACCATATCGAGAAAATTTGGCGGTGTTACGTGAAGATTTTCAGTTTGAAAAACCGATTCCAAACAATGTACAAGCGTGGGAAGAACTTGCTCAGGGGCAGAACCTAGGCATTTTACAAGCGCGTATGCAACAACGTTATGCGGAAGATGGTAAACGCGTTGAAAAGGCCGCCTTATATCCTCAGATTGAAGCGGTAGGGACCTATGGGTATAACAAGCAAAGTCCACAATCCATCATGTCGCAAGATGGTCAATTTGATCAGGTGGGGATTGAAATGAACTGGAATGTGTTTAATGGTGGACGGACACAGAAATCCATTAAGCAAGCAGCGATCAATGTTGAAAAAAGCCAAGCACAGGTGGATGCAGCGATTCGAAAAGCACAAACCGATGTAAAAAAATCTTATATGCAAGTCGAAACGGATCAAAGTAAATTACAGGCACGTAAAGCCGCAATGGATTCTTCCGCGCAAGTGTCTTTGGCTTCACAAGCCCAGTACCAAGAAGGTCTGAAAACTATGGTTGATGTGCTACTGGCACAGCGTAATGCTTTTTCAGCCCGTCAAGATTATTTAAATTCCAAGTACGATTATTTAATTCATGTTCTACAACTTAAAGCCTCCGTTGGGAAATTAACGGAAGCTGATTTAGTGGAAATGAATGCGTGGTTGGTCGATCAGAAAAATCAGCCATCGATCCTATTAAAGAAATAAGCCATGGTCATAAAAGTTTCACAATCAATATGCTTTAATATGGCACTAAAATCTGCCGATTCACGTTGTAGTGGAGACTCGCTTTGCCTAATAATCCTGTTTTAAACCATCATATTTCTTCGCAATTCAATGAAGAGTTGCAGGATGTGCATACCAAATTTATGACCATGGGTGGTTTGGTTGAGCAGCAGGTTGCAAATGCCATTCATGCCTTATTGGATACGGATGCAACGATGGCGATCGATGTTCAATTTCAAGACAATACGGTGAACCGTATGGAAACTGAAATTGATGAAGCGCTTACCCTAATTTTGGCGCGTCGTCATCCTGCAGCGATTGATCTGCGCATGGTGATTGCGATGTCGAAAGCCAATACCGATTTAGAACGGATTGGTGATGAAGCGGCAAAAATTGCCCGTATTGCACAAAGCTTGTGTGAAGAGGGGGGGTCACCGCGTGGTTATATGGAAACACGGCATATTGGCAACCAAGTCCGTGTGATGATTCATGATGCGCTCGATGCCTTTGCACGTTTGGATGTAGATCAGGCTTTACGTGTCCTTTTGGCCGATGCCGATATTGACCGTGAGTACCAATCGGCAACCCGTACCCTCATGACGTATATGATAGAAGATCCACGCCACATTACTCGGGTCATGAATGTACTTTGGGTGCTGCGTTCACTTGAACGTATTGGTGACCATGCTCGAAATATCTCTGAACAAGTGATTTATATGGTGAAAGGTCTAGATGTCCGTCACACCAGTGTTGAAGAAATTGAGCAAAAAGTTCAGCGTTAATTGATAAAAACCAATATGAACGAAGCCCATCACACGATGGGCTTTTTTTTGTCTAAAATTAACTATGTGTTTCTTCGTCTTCCTCAAAAGCTCGGGCAATTTTGTCAATATTCAAACTTTTCGCCATCGCATCGAAGATTTGCTTATAGGCACCTTCTTGATGGTACAAATCATGATGCTCCCCGTGTTCTACGATTTGTCCATCTTTCATGACGTAGGTGTAATCGGCATCGATAATTTGCGACAAACTATGCGAAATCATGATGACGGTACGACCTTGCTTAATTTGATCCAAACTATTTTTAATTTGTTCAGCAGCGATAGCATCTAAACTTGCAGTCGGTTCATCCAAGAAAATAATCGGCGGATTTTTCAAGAACATGCGTGCCAAGGCAATGCGCTGTTGCTGTCCACCTGAGAGCAGTAAAGCATCGGCTTCATAGGCATGCGGAAGTTTTAAGATCTGATCATGGATCGAGGCTTTCCGTGCTGCATCGAAGACTTCTTGCTCTGTAGCTGTACTTTTGCCATAGCGAATATTTTCAAAAATTGAACCTGGGAAAATATGATTTTTTTGCAATACCAAACCAATATTTTCACGTAAATACTGTGTATCAATCTGTTCTAAATCGATGCCATCGAGTTTGATATTGCCCACTTGAGGATGATAAAACTTATCCAGTAAGCTAATTAATGTCGATTTACCAGCGCCAGATAAACCAACCAAGGCGGTAATTTTATTTGGTTGGATGCTCATATTGATACGGTGTAATGCCTGAAAACCATTGGGATAACTAAAGTCGACATTGCTCAATTCAAATTGACCTTGAATCGGAGGTTGGGCAGTACCACTGGTTTCAATTTCATGATCCGCTTCTAAGATGTTAAAGAAGCTTTCTGAATAAATCATCGCAGAGTTAATTTCATCATAGATACGATGCAGCGAGCGAATCGGGGCAGAGACATTATTAAATAACAACACGTGATACATAATCATCCCGATACTCATTTGCCCATCCAAAACAAAATAGGCCGTCAGAATGATGATCAGCACTACACCGACCTGTTCAATAAAGGTTTTGAGTCCGTCAAAGATATAACTGGTTTGCCGTGTCTGCATCTGGTTTTCAGTCAGTGACTTTTGCAGATTTAATTGCTTTTTCGATTCGACGGCTTCTTTGTTAAAAGATTTAATGACCGTTATCGAATTGATAATACTCAGAATACCTTGATTTTTCTTTTCAAAATTATCGCGTAGGGCACGGCGTTTGCCTGCCAGTTTTTGTGATTGTTTAAAGGTCAGCCAAAAATAAATCGGCACGATAATTGTGGCCACCACGCCAACCCAAACATTGGCATAATACATTAAGCCCAGTGCAATAATCGCACTGGTAAAAAGCGGTAAAATATCAATAAAAAAGATTTGAACTAGTCGTGTGAGCGAGCTGACACCCCGATCAATTCGAGTTTGGAGCTTACCTGCTTGGTTGTCTTGTTGATCGAAGAATGCCAATCGATAGGTGATAAATTTTTCAATAATGCCTTGGGACAAATCCTGAGAAATTAAAATACGTAATTTTTCACCAAACGATTTTTGTCCAAATTGCACGATGGCATTGATGACTTCTTTTCCCAGTAAAACTACGGTGATGGTGATTAATATATGCCAACCATTGGCTAGACCGAGGCCTTGCTGTAAAAGCTGATTGATGCTGTCTACGGCATATTTGAGTGTCAGGGCATTCACCTGTGCCGTGAGTGAGCCAATTAAGGTCAAGATCAGCGTCACGACCACCAGCCAGCGGTATGGCTGTACGAATGGACGTAATTTTTGGAAAAGCTGCCACAGGTTCATAAGCAATTATTTTTATTGTGAATATGAGCTTTAGTCTAAGACTGAAAATTCTATGCGACAAGCGATGACAATGTTTTGATTTGTGACGAGAGATTTTCAGCTAAGATATTTTTAAATGTGCTCACGACATCAGCATCACGGTGCTGCGCCTAACAGTGTTGAGTTGAACCGATGAATTTTGAATTATTTACGCCTGAACCGCATGCAAATCTGTTGCCCTATGATGGTGAAGTTGAAGATTATGGATTGATCTTCAATGCTGAAGACAGTGAAAAATATTTACGCTATTTCCTCACGCAGTTGGCTTGGCAGCATGATGAAGTCATTTTGCATGGACAGTATTTTCAAACGGAACGAAAAGTGGTTTGGTATGGAGATGCTCATTATGAGTATCACTATTCAGGCATGCAAAAGCAGGCATTGATCTGGAATCCAGCTTTACTGCGCTTAAAGCAACATATTGAGCAACGGGTGGGTCAGACGTTTAATTCCTGTTTGGCCAATTTATACGAAAATGGTACGCAAGCGGTGGGGTGGCATAGTGATGATGAGCCATCTTTGCTTTCACCCACACAGCAGGTGGTGATCGCATCTTTGAGTTTTGGTGCAAGCCGAAAGTTTTGCTTTAAACATAAAAGCACTCAAGAGAAAGTACAGCTTTTACTGCAAAGTGGCCAGTTGATTGTGATGCGTGGGAAAACCCAACGGTATTGGAAACATGCCCTAATGAAGTCGATGAAAGTGACCGAGCCGAGGGTGAATTTAACCTTTCGTTATTTCTATGATCAACAGCCGTAAAAAAAGCCCATATCTAGATGAGCTTTTTTCTTTCTCTGAGGAAGAGTATAGCGACAATCAACTGAAATCATGGAACACATGGTTGAGATGGCTGCTAAAGAACAATAATCATATTATGATAATCTTTCTGGGATTTATAATTAATAAATTCAATTAATAATATGAATTTATCAGATTAATTAAATATCATCTTTACAACATCGCATCAGTTGTGCGCAAACTGATCAGATTTAAATGGCGTCCGATTCTTCCATCATACTGCTGTATTTTTTCTCAATACGCGCTGTACAGTCTTGCATCATTTCTACGACTTTTTGAAAGTTCATAAATTCAAAACGATTTTTAGACGCCAATAGGGTCAAAGCAAGTGGGGGTTCTTTACTGGAAAATTTAATCGGAATCGATAGGCTCGACATATTCGGGTCAACTTCACCATTGGAAAAATAATAACCCTGCTTTTTAATCTTTTTCATTTGCTGCATAAATTCTTCTTCATTATGCGCAAAACCAACTTGAGATAACTCGTCCGCAAAACGGTGGTAATAATCTAAAATCCGTTGCTTAGGTAACTGAGACAAAATTACTTTAGACGATGAGCCTTTATACATTGGACGCGGGCTACCTCGACCATAAGCCAATGCGGCATAGTCTTTATAAAGTTCATGATGTACATCAATGCAAGAGTCGATATTTAGATGCGTCAATAAGCAGCAAGACTCTGTGCGTTCCACAATTTCTTTCATGAAGGGGATGCTAATTTGCACCAATGGATCGGTGGTGCGAGAAATAAAATCAAGCACAGCAATTTTTGAACCCAGTGTGTAATCGCCAGAAGTCCCACTGAGGCGCTGCAATAATTCAGCAGAAACCAGTTCTTTTAAATAGCGATAGCTCGTTGGTTTAGATAAGCCTAATTCTTCACTAATAATGTCGACATTGATGATGGGACGAGCAACTGAAAATAAGTCGAGTACGGTGAGAATTTTACCAAAACTGGAAAGCGCCATAAGAACCTGCTTGGTCACAATAAAAAATGAATCGTTAAGTTACTTTATAACAAATTGCTCGGCCTGATGTTGCGCTTTTCTACATTTGAAATGAAACAAATCTGAAATATCACAGGGTTTCTTAGGGCATCCTGATAAAAGCATAAGAAAAACCTAAAATATGCATTTAAAATATAGTTAAATTATCAAAATAAGATATTTATATTGACTATTATTTACTTTTTTAGCAAAATTGCTATGAAAATATCCTATATTGAATAAATATTGCTCATCCATGTGATGCACAGGCAATGTTGTACATTACTTTTTGTATTCAAATGGTTTGAAACACGATTTGAATCGCTTCTTTACTTATTGAAATTTCTAGTCATTCCTGTGCCGTGATACAGGCTGTGCTATCGAATGTTTAAGCATTCGATACGAGGCCGTTTTCACTAAAAAGAAGCAAGCCACCGAGATCCATCATGCTGCTGACGAAACAAATACTCGCTTTTCGGCCCAATAAAATGGACTGGATTTTTGCGACCAAAACGTTCATCGCGGGCATGCTTGCATTGTATGTGGCCTTTGTACTGAATTTGGCATATCCGATTTGGGCGATTGGCACCGTTTTCGTGATCGCGAATCCATATTCAGGGATGACGTCTTCAAAAAGTTTGTATCGTGTATTAGGGACGTTCTTAGGGGCGGCCGTGTCGGTGGTGGCACTGCCACATCTCATTCACATGCCTGTACTGTTTACGGTGTTTTTAGCGGTTTGGGTTGGGTTTTGCCTGTATTTGTCACTGCTAGACCGTACGCCTCGTAGTTATGTTTCCATGTTGGCGGGTTATACCACGGTCATTATCTGTTTTAACGTCGTGTATTTTATTGATACCGCTTCGATCTTCGATATGGCCTTGGGGCGTTTTCTAGAAATTACGGTGGGTGTGGTATGTAGTGCCATCGTGACCACGACATTATTTCCAATGCATATTGGCCCTGCAGTCGAAACACGCGTGAGCAAAACCTTTGCCGATACCAAAGAAATATTTGATCAGATTTTATTAGAGCCTGCCGAACTAGAAAATTATTCTAAAAATCTTGGCAATATTGCACGAGATATCGCGGATATACATGTCATGGCGGTGCATTTGTCATATGAAAAATCTACCTTAAAAGGCATGACACGTCCATTGCAGGAAATCTTGCATCAGTTGAGTTTGTTGGTCAGTAACTTGGTGGCCATGTCTGAACGGATGAAACAATTAGACGGTCTGGACACACATTATCGGACGGCACTCAAGCAAGCCCATGAACATATTGCCGCGTTTTTATTAGATCAACATCAGATTGAGGAAAGTGAACTTAATCAATTGCCTGAACAGTTTGAGCAAGATTTTCAACAGATTCAGGCACAGGCATTGCCATCACAACAGGTGATTTTGGGCAGTCTAAAAATGGATATTCGCCATTTTATTCAGAATATTCGTGCGATTCGCTTGCTTTGGCAGCGGGTACAACAAGGCGACTCCACTTTACCGGCCACACTAACCGCCTTGGGCAATAGTCATTATCCGACTTTGTACCGAGATGCGGGGGTTGCCATTCGTGGCGGGGTGTCTGCATGTTTGATTATTTTAATTTCTACGGGTTTTTGGATCGTTAGTGGTTGGAAAGCTGGATTTATGATGGCCGAAATGGCTGCGATCAGTGCCTGTATTTTAACTGCAATGGATAACCCTGTTCCTGCATTGAAAATGTTTATTCGCGCCAATATGTATGCGGCTTTTATGGTGTTCATCTACGCCTATGGCATTTTCCCGCATGTGACCGCTTTTTGGCAGTTGATCGTGGTGTTAGCACCATTTGTGATGTTCTGTCTGATGCTATTTTTACATCCGCCTTTGATTGGGATCAGCTTGCCGCTTTTGATGGGCACCATCATGGGACTGAATTTTCAAAACCGCTTTAGCCTCGATCAGGTGTTTTTCTTTGATGCATCGATTGGGACGGTTTTGGGACCCATTATCTCGGTATTTATTATTCATTTAGTACGTGCAATGTCACCAGATATGACGGCCCAACGCATACTTTCACAGCATTACAAGGCACTGCGTCAGGCTTTATATCTGCCGTACGGCTTACCGTTTCGGGTGCATTTACGTAGTATGTTGGACCGAATCGGCATCCTAAACAGCAAAATGGTGCAATCAGGGAACTTGAAACAACAGATCGAGTGGGCTTTGGTGGAAGCCAGTGCGGTGATTGATTTGACCCGCTTGCAAGAACTGATGAATAAACTCGATCCGAATGATGCACTGCTCAGCGAACTCGAAGAGTTACAACAAGATTTAGATGACTATTTTCGTGCCATGGAACAAGGGCAAAAGAATGTGTCTATGAGCTTGAAACAGCAAATTGTAGAGCGAATTCAACGATTGAATCAGGCCGTTCAGGGTATTGAGAATGATGATGTTTTACATCGTATTCAGTATTCACTGAACAATATTCAAAGCAGTTTGTGTCATGTCCTAACACAGCAGATTCCAAATCATTTACAGATCGAGGCACAACATGGGTGAGCTAAATGTGTATGGCGTCTATGTGCCCATTCTATTGATTCAAGCGGTATTGGCCTATCTGTTATTGCGGATCATCATGCGTTTGCTTGACCGATGGATGGCGCAAGATTGGGTGCCGATGCCCAATATTTTTTATTTGGGTGTATTTGTGATGTTGCTTTGGCTGGTGCATGAAATCTTTATTTTCTGCCAGTTCTAAGCCCCTAAAAAAATGAAATGATTGAGGTAATCGTATGACCAATTTGAATGTCCGAAAATATGTTCGGCCTGTATTGTTGATAATCGTGCTATGTGGCGCATTACTTGCGCTGAAACATATTTGGGACTATTACAATTCGGAACCATGGACGCGTGATGGACGGGTACGTGGTGACGTGATTCAAGTGTCATCGGATGTTTCAGGTTTGGTCACAGACGTTTTAGTTCAAGACAACCAACAAGTGAAAAAAGGCCAAGTGTTATTTCGTATAGATGTGGCACGTCAAGCTTTGGATGTTGAGCAAGCCAAATCTGACTTGGCGAAAGCCAAAGCAGGACTGGCAGGGGCTGAAGCGCAGCTTGCTGAAGCTAAAGCCAATCTAGTGAAGTCACAAGCCAATATTAATCTTGCAGATAAAAATGCAAATCGTTATGCAAGTTTGATGGACGGTGCGATTTCAAAACAAGAACAAGATCAAATGTTTGCAGTACGTGATCAATCACATGCAGAGCATGAACAAACTCAGGCCGCGATTGAGCAAGCCAAAGCCAGTGTGGTGCAGCAAAAAGCCCTGATTGAAGCGGCGAATAGCAGTTTGCATTTGGCAGAATTGAATTTAAAACGTTCGGAAGTGGTTGCACCGACTGATGGAACATTGTCTAACTTTGAACTCAAAGCAGGGAATTACGTCAAAGTAGGACAAGCCGTAGCGGCCTTAATTGACCGTCAACAATTGTATGTTGTGGGATATTTTGAAGAAACCAAACTGGATAAAATCTATGTTGGCGCACCTGCAACAGTCCAACTGATGGGAAGTTCTGAAGTTTATAAAGGCCATGTACAAGGCGTTGCAACAGGGATTGAAGACCGTGAACGTACATCGACTGATAGTTTACTGGCCAATGTCAATCCAACCTTTAGTTGGGTTCGTTTGGCACAGCGTGTACCAGTGAAAATTGTACTGGATGAAGTGCCGCATGATCAGTTGGCTTTTGTCGCGGGTCGAACCACCACGATTCATATTGTGGATAAAAACTAAGTTATCCCCAATCATTTCATTTGCGCAGCATTGAGTGATCAATCTTGCGCATAAAAAAGCATCCTTTTTCGGATGCTTTTTTATTTGCCTGTTTGTTGAAAGCGCTTAAGGTTTCAGTCCCACTGGATTTCGATACCAACTTTCAATAAATAATGCTGCAGCAAGGCTGTCGGCAGAAAGATTCTTCGCACGGCCTTGGGCTTGATAATGATCTAATTCATCACGCGCTTCACGTGTAGTTAAGCGTTCATCGACCATCAAGGTTTCAATATTGGTTTGGTGGCGAAGGCGTCGTGCAAATTTACGCGCACGTGTGGAGAGTTCAGATTCGCTATCATCCATATTGAGCGGTAGACCCACGATAAACAAATCCGGCTGATACTGTTTCACAATCTTGAGTAGATTATCCCAATTGGGAATGCCATCTTTCATGGGAAAGAGTGGTAGAGGATTTGCACTTTCAATCAGGGCTTGTCCCACAGCCATTCCTGTTTTTTGTGTGCCAAAGTCAAAGGCCATAATCATTTGATATTGTGGTAAATCAGGCATGTCCAATCTCAGATGATAACCACATGCGGTCTACCCCCATTTTTTTATAGGCAGCGTCCCAGCGGTCGTCATAAGGTAAGTTAAATATTAAATCCATGTCTGAGTCACAAATGAGCCAATCACCCCGAGCAATTTCTTCTTCTAATTGGCTTTTACCCCAACTGGCATAGCCTAGAGCCACCTGATAACGACCAACACCTTCATTGTGTGCAATCGCATCTAAAATATCTTTAGACGTGGTAATGCAGACATTTTCACCTACAGCAATAGACGAATGCCATGTCGGTTGACCTGTATGAAGAACAAAACCTGCCTCTGGGCGCAAAGGACCACCTTGCAACACTTCATGAGGATGCACATTATCTGCCTCAATTTCCAAATCATTCAAGAGTTCTTTGATCTGCAAGCCCGAAGGACGATTAATAATGATGCCTTGAGCACCATCTTCATCATGTCGCGCTAAATAAATCACCGTATTGGCAAAGAATTCATCGTTCATTTCAGGTGGAGCAATCAGGCAGCGGTGTGTGAGGTATTGTTTAGTCACCTAATGGCTTCTCCTTATTGGGGTAAGTTTCATTCTTGGGGTGAATTGCATTCGAATAACGTTGTATTTATCAACATACTAGACTCACAAGTTTTCAACAATGAGTTTTTCTGCAAATTCAATATTTGTCATGCTCGACCAGTGAGGGACATGCTAAAAATCTTCATCGTAAAGGCAGGTCTACAATGCGGTGAATCGTGAAGCGATGATTGGTAATTTGAACAACAGCAGTACAAAAGCGAGGAGAAGATATACGTGATGGATGACTGAGATTGCTTAAAATAGCAGGATAAACTGAGGGTAAAACAATGACACATTTTTCAAAAATAATAGGGATTGCACTCTGTGCAAGCCTACCTATTTCAGGCTTTGCAGGAAGTGCTGACTTACAAAAACATGAATCTCAGGTGATTAAAAAATATAAAAACTTAAATTTTTATGAGGTCAATGAAGCGATAGAACGTGAAATTGTGGATGTCATTGCGGCAGATCCGAGCAGTTTTCACTACGGATTTACGCAACTCGAAAAGCAAGGTTTTGTTCATGTGCAATATTCTCCGGATAAAAAACTAAAATTTTATAGTTTTGATGTGTCTGGCGGAGGCACCATGGGGGAGTGGAGCAGCTATGTGCAATATGCAACGGGAAAAACGCAACATTTAGATCAATTTGACTCAGGCTATATCAATCAAATTTTGCCGATCAACATCCAAAATAAAACCGTATATTTGGTGAAGAGTTATTATAAAGGTGATAATTGCAGTGGATTACATCATCTAAGAGCTGTTGAAGTTGGGCCAAAACAGTTACTTAAATCTTATGTATTTCAAACTAAGCAAAAGAAACTAGATCAAATCTCGGTAGATTATGACTGCCATTATGAAACCGATCGTCGTAGCGGTAATGAATATCTCAAAATCAGTCCGAAACACGTGGATGTAATGTTGCTCAATCAACAACATCAGCCGCAATATAAATATTTACGCTATACCTTAGGCTCGAAAGCCTTTGTGTATCAGGGAGTTGTCAAATAGTGTGTTTAAGAAAAAAGCCTGTGTTGTTTTTAATCCACAGGCTTTTTTGAAAGCATCAAAAATTAACTATGTTGAAATTTTAATTGTCGCAACTGTTTTGCGTGTTGTAAGGTCGTTTGACTAATCTCCACACCACCGGTCATTCGAGCCAGCTCTTGAATCCGATCATCTTCTTCTAATTCGATAATGGTACTGCTTGCAGGATCCGTTTGACGTTTTTTCACCAGGAGATGTTGGTCAGATTGAGCAGCGACTTGGGCTTGGTGAGTAATACATAAAATTTGAACATGCTGTGCCAAATCAGCCAACAAACGTCCGACAATTTCTGCCGTTCCGCCACTGATCCCGACATCAATTTCATCAAAGACTAACACTTCGGATTCGGTTTTTTCAGCATTCATCACTTGCATGACTAATGCAATACGTGACAATTCACCCCCCGATGCCACGCGTGCTAAAGGCTGAGCAGGAATCCCTTTGTTTGCGGTGAACAGAAGTTGAATAAAGCTTAAACCTTCACTTGAAGCTTGTTCTAGAGGCTCAAATTTAAATTCAAAATGAGCCTCTGGGAGCGCGAGCTGCTTCACTTGTTCAGTCAACTGCTTCGCCAATGGGGTAGACGCTTCACGACGAATATCATCCAAATGCTGTGCTTTGGCTAAAAAGTCTTGATGAGACACTTCTACTTGTTCAGCTAAGGTTTCAGGATCTTCAAGTTGATGTAATTGTTCTAGCTCAAGTTGCCACGCATCATAATCATTTTTTAAGTCTTCAGGCTGAGTACGATATTTACGCGCTAAGCGATGAAAAACTTCGAGTTTAGTGTTTAATTCGTCCATACGTTCAGGATCGAAACTTTGACGATCAATAAACTGACGTAAATTTGCGGTGGCATCTTCAATTTCACTTTGAGCGTTCAGTAGCGACGTATAAATTTCAGAAAGTTGTTCACTACGTCCTGCATGCGATTCAATCCGACGAATGATCGCGCCCATTTCTTGATTGATATTTTGCTCGGCGTCATCGAGGGCATTTAGACCATAGCTACAATCTTGCATGATATGTTCATGATGACTGAGACGGTCAAATTCTTGCTCGATTTCTTTGTAGTCCGTTTGCACAACGTCTTCAAGTTCTTCCAATTGAAGTTCAAGCGTTTCTATCCGTTGCTTACGTGTGGCTTGGGCGTCGAGTGCTGCTTGGTGCTGACGAATGTCCTTTTGCCATTTGCTATAGGCATCACGCACGGCTTGAGCAGGCTGATAAAAATTGTAATAGCGATCTAGCCAATGTTTTGGGTAGGGCGGTTCTAAGAGTTGTTGTTGGCTGTGTTGGCTATAGAGTTGTACCAATAAGCGGCCAATTTCTTTTAATTCTGATAAGCTGCTCGGACGTCCATTAATCCATGCTTTGCTGCGACCTGTTGCAAAAATTACGCGACGTAAATGGATTTCGCCAGACTCATCATCTAGTTCGTGTTCTTTGAGCCAAAGCGCTTCAGGACTGTGCTCTTGATAGCTAAAGGTCGCTGTCACATCGGCTTTGTCTGATCCATAGCGCACATAGTTGGTGTCTGTACGTTCACCTAAGCAAGCTGATAATGCGTCTAGAAGTAAAGATTTACCTGCACCCGTTTCACCCGTCAGGACATTAAAGCCTTGTTCAATGTCGATGGCTAAATGGTCGGCTAATGCAAAATTGATCAGAGTTAAATGTGTCAGCATAAACGCATCCGAGCTGCGAAAAGTTCTAGTTAAAGATAATTAAGTTTTGTTTTAGTCACAAGACAAGTTTTATTTTAAGATGACGAAAAACCTCATAATTCTATCTTAAATTCAGTTTAACAAGAAATTAGTTTCTTATCCGCTGTATCCATGCAGTGTTGTGATGCAAAGGGTAGATGATCTTGCATAACGTGAGCTGAAACCATCCAATATCCTGCCAATTCCTCACAAAACACGTTTGTGTATGTATTCTTGTATTTAATCTAGCGTGTTATTGCCATAAAACGTCATGATTTGGTCACTCAAATCCACCAATATGATTCATTACGCTGCTATTTTTTTGAAATGAGTTTGCAGCGTTTCAATTAACCCTAACTAGGACTTTAGTGGATGAAACAAAAAAGTATTTTGTACAACAGCACAGCTTGTTTTAGACTCTAAATGTTGAGGTGGTGGGATGAAATAGGGGCACATCCAGTACTCAGATTTTTGTAATTATCTATCGCACAGTTTTCAACACAGATTGATTAGTTTTTGCAGCACAATTAAACTACATCGATCAAAATATTATAAATATGCTTTATCTGGAGAAAACGCATGTCAGCACAGTTTGATCATGTATCGGTAATCAAAAAATCAAATGTTTATTTTGGCGGTCTATGCATCAGCCATACTGTGCAATTTGAAGATGGAACAAAGAAAACACTGGGTGTGTTGCTTCCAACTGAACAAGCGCTGACTTTTGAAACTCATGTACCTGAACGTATGGAAATTATTTCAGGCGAATGTCGTGTTCAAATTGCAGATAGCGAAGAAAGCGAATTATTCCGTGCGGGCCAATCGTTCTACGTGCCAGGTAATAGCCGTTTTAAAATTGAAACAGATGAAGTCTTGGACTATGTGTGCCACTTAGAAGGCTAATGATTCAATCAATTTAGGCACAGTTTTTTAACCTTAAATCGGTTAAACTATGTGTCATAGCATAAATCCTGTAAAGCTTGCTTTGCAGGATTTTTCTTTTTGGCAGCCTATGCTGTGCTCTAGGGATATCATACCCTGTTCAAAAGTTTATCGAAGTTTGCAATTTAGAGGTCGTTCATGGCGAAACCGGAATATTATTATGGCGTTCATTCAGTGGAGTCATTACTGGAACTTGAGCCAGAACGCGTTTTAACTTTATTTGCGTTAAAAGGACGTGATGATCAGCGTTTAAAACGTATTTTTGAGTTGGCAGAACCGTTTGGTGTCAGCATTCAAAAAGCTAGCCGTGATAGTTTGGAAAAACTTGCGGGACAACCGTTCCATCAAGGTGTGGTCGCAGCTGTACGCCCACATCCAGTCTTGAACGAAAAAGATTTAGAGGCTTTATTACAAGCCAATCCAAATGCGTTGCTATTGGCATTAGATCATATTACAGATCCACATAACCTTGGTGCATGCATTCGTACAGCGGCAGCCATGGGTGTTGAAGCCGTGATTGCACCGCGTGATCGTTCAGCGACACTTACCCCAACAGCCCGTAAAGTTGCTGCTGGTGGTGCTGAAAAAGTGAAGTTTATTCAGGTGACCAACTTGGCACGTACATTGGCTCAAATCAAAGAAGATTTTAACGTGCGTGTGGTCGGCACCATGCTAGATGAAAAAGCGTTGCCGATTCAAAACTTTGACTTCACAGGTACGGGTGTATGTGTGGTGATGGGCGCTGAAGATACAGGTTTACGTCCCATTACGCAGGCGCAATGTGATCAAACTGTGTACATTCCAATGGCCGGCAATTTGCAAAGCTTAAATGTCAGTGTCGCAACAGGTATGGCATTGTATGAAGCATGTCGTCAACGTAATAATGAATTGAAATAGCAGTGATGATGTCTCCCCAAAAGCAAGGTTATTTATATGTTTTCATTACCATGTGTATTTGGGGGGGATTCACCTTAACGGCGCGTTTAAGCGCCAATTGGGGAATCAGTGCTTGGGATATCACGGCACTTCGGTTTGCTTTGGCATTTTGCATCTTAATGCCAATTTTGATTTATAAAAAAGATACGGCTTTTTTATGGAAGAAAGAGCCTTTTATCCTCGCTATGCTCGGTGGGGTGACCTATTGCTTAACGGCCTATAGCGCATTTCATTATGCTCCTGCGGCCCATGCTGCAATCTTCCTCAATGGTTGTATTCCCTTATGTACGGCCATAGCCGCATTCCTGATCTTCAAACAGCCACTCGATAAGCATACCTGGATCAGTGTGGTGATTATGGTCTCTGCCATTAGCTTAATGAGTTATTTGATGTATGTGGAAACCGGTGTAGCGTTTGGTTTAGGTGATTTGCTGTTTTTTATCAGTGCCATTTGGTGGGGAATATTTACGGTATTGCTTAAGCAATGGAAACTCTCTGCTTGGCATGCCATGGCAGGGGTTGCGATTTGGTCTGCCGTGGTATTTGTGCCAATTTATCTAATATTTTTCCCTAAACATTGGTCCGATCCTGAGCCATTGCAACTCATTGGACAAGTTATCTTTCACGGTATTTTTGTGGTGATTATTGCGACTTTAACGTATGTAGAGGCGATCAAGCGCCTGGGTGCATTTAAAGCCGGAAGTATCGTAACTTTGGCACCTTTTATTGCTGCAATTTTAGCGGTACCGCTGCTGAATGAACCCTTAAGTTTTGCAATTGTGTGTGGATTGGTCGGGATGGGGATTGGAGCGATTCAACCGTGGAAATGGTTGGGACGAAAGGATAGTCTAGAGCAGCAACTCGAACAACAAAAACAGCAGTCTGAGTAAGACTGATTTTTTATTTAGCTTTTTTCAGCGTGCGCTAAGTACTTGAGATGCAACGGCCGAAGCTGTGCATAAAGATGATCTAAATGACCATCATTCAGCACGATATCATCTGCAATTTTTTGCTTTTCCTGACGTGACATTTGAACTTGAATAATTTTTTGGATTTGCTCGATATTTTGACCATCACGCTGTGATGCACGCTGAATTTGCAATTGTTCTGTGGCATCAATCAGCAAGGTGTGATTGGCCAATTCATGTTGATTGGTTTCAAATAATAACGGCGAAACCAAGATGACATAGGGGCTGGTGGCTTCGTTTAATTGTTGGATAATGGACTGGCGTATTGCAGGATGGGTAATGGCTTCAAGTGCTTGACGTGCTGTAGGATCTTTAAAGATATGCTCGCGTAATGCACGCCGATTTAACTCACCATTTGCAAGTAAAACCCAATCACCAAATTGTTGCTGAATTTGATTCAGTGCGGGTTGCCCCGGTTCGACAACTTCCCGTGCAACGATATCAGCATCGACGACTTGAATGCCTTGGAGTTCAAACCAATTGCTTGCAGCAGATTTACCGCTACCAATACCACCTGTTAAACCCAAGACAAATGTCATACAACGACCTTACTGACCCAAATAAATTTTCATAATTTGATCACCCCATAAAAAGGCGATCCATCCGGCGATGGCAATATAGGGACCAAATGCAAAAGGTTGGTTTTCTTTACGAACCTTGAGCAAAATAATGCCAATGATTGCACCTACCAGTGAAGAGAGTAATACAATCAGTGGAAGCAGGAAAGGGCCCATCCATGCACCCAAGGCAGCTAAAAGCTTAAAGTCACCATAGCCCATACCTTCTTTGCCAGTGATAATTTTAAATAAATAGTAAACGATCCATAGGCATAAGAAGCCGATGATATATCCCCAAATGGCTGAGGTTGCAGAGGTATAAATGGCATAGCTATTCACGCCAAGCCCGAGTGCAGCTAAAGGAAGGGTATAACGGTCAGGTAAAAGTTGGGTGTCAAAATCAATAAATGTTAATGCAATCAATACATAAGTCAGCACCAGACCAAACAGCATTTGGATGGTTGGGCCAAAAACAGCAACAACAATCAGCGCGCAGATCATGGTGAGTAGCTCGATCAGTGGATAACGGCTACTGATCGGGTTTTGGCAACTTCCACATTTTCCGCGTAACACAATCCAACTGATGACCGGAATGTTTTGATACCAACGAATGGGCGTTTTGCATTTTGGGCAGGTTGAAGCAGGGGTACTTAGTGTGATCTTTGTTTCATCAATAATCGGTTGGTCTGGATGTAAAAACAGTTGGCAATCTGTGCGCCATTCTTGTTCCATCATCTTTGGTGTGCGGTAAATCACCACATTCAAAAAACTACCAATACAAAGACTAAAAATCCCAACTGCGAAATACATCGCAATTGGGGTATTGATTAAATATGTTATTAATTCTTGCATTAAACCACAGAACCCATTTGGAAGATTGGAAGATACATTGCAATCACAAGACCACCAACGAGGACACCCAGTACCGCCATAATTAAGGGTTCCATCATCGAGGTTAAGCCATCTACGGCATTATCAACTTCGTTTTCATAATGCGTTGCCACTTTATCTAGCATGGCATCTAAAGCACCTGATTCTTCACCAATAGCCACCATTTGAACCGCCATAGAGGGAAATTTATCGGTGACACGCATGGCGAATTGCAATTGCTGGCCGGTCGCCACATCTTCACGAATTTTTAACACAGCTGTTTCATATACCACGTTGTTGGTTGCACCTGCAGTTGATTCAAGCGCATCAATTAAGGGTACACCGGCTGCAAATGTGGTTGCCAAGGTACGGCTGTAGCGGGCAATAATTGCTTTATAAACCAAATCACCAAAAATCGGTGCTTTCAGTGCAGCTTTGTCCAAGAAGTCACGGAAAGCCTTGCTACGTTTTTTCGCTTCCATGAAACCAGCAATCACAGCTCCAATTCCAATGATGAGGAAGAACCAATATTTTTGCATCCATTCCGACATGTTGACCACCATTTTGGTAAAGGCAGGTAAGTCTGCACCAAATGATGAAAACAAGTCTTGGAATACGGGAACCACTTTTACCATCAAAATAATCGTCACAATAACAGCGACAACGATGACCGCTGCTGGGTATTTCATGGCTTTTTTGATTTTTTGCTTAAGCAATTCACTTTTTTCTTTGTAAATGGCAACACGGTCTAGCATGGTTTCAAGTGCACCCGACTGTTCACCTGATTCAACCAAGGAGCAAAATAGGTTATCGAAATACTGCGGATATTTGCGCAGCGCACCAGCAAAGGTATTACCGCCTTCAACTTCACCTTTGATCCCCAAGACCACTTCACGCATGGCTGGGTTTTCTAGGCCTTCCGCCACGATTTCAAAACCCTGAACGAGCGGTACACCGGCTTTCATCATGGTTGCAAGTTGGCGCGTGAATACCGTGATATCCAAAGTGGATACTTTCTTTTTCATCAAGCCTTCGAGAATATTTTTGCGTTTTTCTCGAATGGTTTTAATGGTGATGCCTTGCTTACGTAAAGTGACTTTGGCTAAAGCCATATTACGCGAAGGCATTTCCCCTTTGATTTTCGCCCCTTTGCGATCCACGCCTTCATAACTGAAGGTTGGCATCATCTGCGCTTTTTTTACAGCCATGAATTTATCCTTATTTTTAAATACTAATTCACTTACTCACTGGTCACACGATTGACTTCTTGAAGTGAAGTCACCCCCTGCATGACCTTAATTAAGCCTGAACGGCGTAAATTGTTAAAACCTGCTTGATTTGAAGCTTCGGCAATTTGTAAGGCATTGCCATCTTCCATAATAATTCTTGAAATTTCAGGTGTCACTTTCATGACTTCATATATACCGACACGACCTTTATAGCCTTCGCGGCATTCGGAACAACCGACAGGTTGGTATATTTGAAATTCTGGTGTATTTAAATCGTCTTCAGTAAAACCAAGTTCCAGTAGACTTTGTTTTGGTACCTCTACTGTTTCTTTACATTGTGAACATAGGCGACGCGCAAGTCGCTGCGCAATGACAAGGTTCACGGATGTCGCAATGTTAAATGAGGGCACGCCCATATTGCGTAAGCGTGTCAATGTTTCAGGTGCACTATTGGTATGTAGTGTAGACATCACCATGTGACCCGTTTGAGCTGCTTTAATGGCAATTTCAGCCGTTTCTAAATCTCGAATCTCACCGACCATCACAATATCAGGGTCTTGACGTAAGAATGACTTCAATGCTGCAGAGAAGGTGAGGCCGACTTTATTATTTACGTTGACCTGATTGATCCCTTCTAAGTTAATTTCCACAGGGTCTTCGGCCGTTGAAATGTTGGTATCTTCACGGTTAAGAATGTTTAGACCTGTATATAAAGATACGGTTTTACCGGAACCCGTTGGACCGGTAATGAGCAACATGCCTTGCGGTTTTTCTAAAGCCTGCATGAACAGTTCTTTTTGATCCGGTTCATAACCCAACGCATCAATCCCTAACATCGCACTAGAAGGGTCAAGGATGCGTAGAACAAGTTTTTCACCAAACAAGGTCGGTAAGGAGTTCACACGGAAGTCGATGGCTTTGTTCTTTGACAGCTTTAACTTGATACGACCGTCTTGTGGAATACGTTTTTCCGAGATGTCCATTTGTGACATGACTTTTAAACGCGAAGCAAGTCGAGTCGCAAGTTGCAAGGGCGGATTGGTAATTGTTCTTAACACGCCATCGACACGGTAGCGGACGCGATAGGTCTTTTCGTAGGGTTCGAAATGTAAGTCAGATGCACCCATACGAATCGCATCGACTAGCAGCTTATTGATGTATTTAACAATCGGCGCTTCATCACCATTGTCTTTTTCATCTGCTTGTTCAGCTGGGTCTATCGTTTCCTGTTCTAAATCAAGATCAAAGTCATCATCAAAGTCGAAAGTACTTTCTTCAGCGAAGTTCTGCTCAATTAACTTTTCAAGTTTGTCATGTTCAACAATAATGGTTTCGGTATTGAGCTTACTACCAAATCGGATAGCATCTACAGCTTCAATATTGGTGGGATTACTGATCGCAACGAATAACAAATTGCCATGTTTAAAAATGGGCAAAATACGATGCTTGGTAATTAACTTATCTTCAAACTCATCACGAATGATTAAAGACGTGTCATAAGTTGAAATATCAAAAACCGGTTCACCGAACTCTATCGAGATGGTTTCTGCAATCAGGCGTGCTGAAAGTTGATATTCCTGAATCAAATGCGGCACGATATCTTGATGAGCCTTTTTTGAATTTTGCAGCGCTGTTTGCATTTTTTCGGCAGACAGATGCCCTTCGTCAACTAAGCGACGAATAAACCCCGTAAATCTTGAAGAACCTTGAACTGCTGTCATGCTTTTACTTGCCTATGCTTCAGTCTGTTTATAATTGGTATAGCAAAATTATACTTTTGTTGCACAAAAATACCATATCTTAAAGTGTTGTCACTAGCTAAGAATTGGTAAAAAGCATGAACCAGTCCTTAAATCTGCTTAATTTTTTTACAGAAAAGTGAAGATCTTGGAATGACTAGAGTCATTCGAACACGCAAATGTGTTGAAATTTATCTTCAAAATTATGAATTACGTGTAGAATGTGCCCGATTTCATCTTTGTCATGTGGGATAAATATGTCGGGTTCGACGATTACGCCTTGGGTAGTGGGTAACTGGAAAATGAACCCATTGCAAGCCGATGCTGGCGCACTTCTTAAGAATTTTAAGCAATTATTAGATGAACAAAATATTGCTGAAGCGGCATGCCATATTGGGGTTGCACCAACAGCTATTGCTCTGACCACGGTGCAAAATGAATTAGCACAGGCTAGCCGTCATATTATGACTGTTGCACAAGATGTTTCTCGCGTCGCAGGTACAGGTGCATATACGGGTGAGCTCAGTGCTGAGCTATTAAAAGATTATGGTGTTGAATTTGTACTGATTGGTCATTCAGAACGCCGTGAAATTTTTGCTGATCAACCGCATATCATTAATGAAAAAGTAAAAAATGCATTAAACGCGGGTTTGACTGTGATTTATTGCGTGGGTGAAAGCTTAGAACAACGTGAAAGCGGCCAAGCAGAACAGGTTGTGTTACAACAAATATGTGATATTGCTGCTGTCGTACAAGCAGAGCAGTGGAAACAAATTGTGGTGGCTTATGAGCCAATTTGGGCCATTGGCACAGGGAAAACAGCGTCACCTGAAGATGCGCAAGCGATGCATGCTAAAATTCGTGAAGGTTTAAGCCAAATCACCCCGATGGGACTTCATACTGCGATTCTTTATGGTGGTAGTGTAAAACCTGAAAATGCAGTAGAGTTGGCAGCCTGTCCGGATATCAATGGTGCGCTGGTCGGTGGTGCATCATTAAATGCAGAGTCGTTTTATAAAATTGCTCAAGCATTTGCAAATACAAAATAATTAGGAGTTCAGCATGCATACGTTTGTGCTGGTGGTACATATTATCTTAGCGATTTTAATGATCGTGCTGATTTTAGTTCAGCATGGTAAAGGCGCAGATGCGGGTGCATCTTTTGGTGGCGGCGGTGCTGCAACTGTATTTGGTGCATCGGGTTCGGGTAACTTTATGACCCGTTTGACTGCGATTTTAACGGCTTTGTTCTTCGTTACGAGCTTGACACTTGCTGTGTTTGCAAAGAAACAAACGACAGATGCTTATAGTCTGAATGCGATTTCTTCAGTACCGACTGCGCCAGCAAAATCGGCTGAAACTTCGCCAACTGCACCAAAAAGCGCTGAATAATTTATTTAGCGCTTTCTTTTTTGACGTGTTGCGACTAGAATGCGTCACAGCTGCGGTGGTGGTGGAATTGGTAGACACGCTACCTTGAGGTGGTAGTGCTTTCGGGCGTGGGGGTTCAAGTCCCCCCTTCCGCACCAACTTATAATCCAGAACATAAGTTGGTGTATGCAGCAAAACTCTGTTGATGCGGGATGGAGCAGTCTGGTAGCTCGTCGGGCTCATAACCCGAAGGTCGTTGGTTCAAATCCAGCTCCCGCTACCAATCAATTCTATTTTTAAGATGCAAACTTTTAAATGGACAGCTTTTAAAGCTGAGAGAACTATTTGCATATTGATGCGGGGTGGAGCAGTCTGGTAGCTCGTCGGGCTCATAACCCGAAGGTCGTTGGTTCAAATCCAGCCCCCGCTACCAATCTTATATAGCGCACAATTTATATAAGCAGTTTATCTGAAAGTCATTGTGATGTTGATGCGGGATGGAGCAGTCTGGTAGCTCGTCGGGCTCATAACCCGAAGGTCGTTGGTTCAAATCCAGCTCCCGCTACCAATCCTCTGAGATGCAACTCAGTAGGGCAATTCTTCAGGTTGTTTTAGATTGAAAATGACCAAGAAATTGTATATAATTTTTGCATGTTGATGCGGGATGGAGCAGTCTGGTAGCTCGTCGGGCTCATAACCCGAAGGTCGTTGGTTCAAATCCAGCTCCCGCTACCAAGTTTCTAAAAGAGGCTCACAACTAGGTGGGCCTTTTTGCACAGTGGACTATGGTTTTCTGTGTAATAATGGGGCGATTTACGCCCTTTTTTATTGGCTATCGTGTAGTGTCGACAGTATTTTGGTCAAACCGTCATGTTTCACTACTACTATAGTTTCGTATTGGTCTGTAGTGGTCATTTCGACCATCGAATCGCACAAATTTGACGAGAGTAAATGAAGCTATCAAATAAAACTCAAGCACTTCAGGACTTAATTGCCCCAGCGGTGCAAGCATGTGATGTAGAACTTTGGGGGATTGATTTCCAACCTCAAGGAAAACGTTCACTGTTACGTATTTATATCGACCGTGAAGTTGATGAAAATGCAGAACCTGTCATCAATGAAGATGGCGAAGTTGAGCAAGGCCGTGGTATCGGCGTGCAGGACTGTGTTCGTGTCACTCAGCAAGTGGGTGCGATGTTGGATGTACATGATCCAATTTCAGGCGAATATGCATTAGAAGTGTCATCTCCAGGTTGGGATCGTCAGTTCTTTAAATTGGAACAAATGACGGCATACATTGGTCAGCAAGTCGCTTTGCGTTTGATCAGTGCTGTGGATAATCGTCGTAAATTCCAAGCCAAACTTGTTAACGTAGACCTTGAGAACGAAATGATTCAGGTTGAAGTTGAAAAGCAACAAGTGTTGGATATTGACAGCCACAATATTGATAAAGCAAATCTGGTTTTCCAAGATTAATTTAATAAATAAGAATCTGAACGAATAGGTGACTTATGGCTCGTGAAATTCTTACCGTAGTAGAAACGGTTAGTAACGAAAAAGGTGTAAGTCGTGATGCAATTTTTGAAGCGCTTGAACAAGCTTTAGTTGCAGCGACTAAGAAGAAATTCTACGAGGGAACTCACTCGGAAGAAGCTCGTCTACGTGTAGAAATCGACCGTCGTACTGGTGATTACCGTACTTTCCGTCAATGGGAAGTGGTTGCCGACGAAGATCACGAAATGCCAGCATGCCAAGATGCGATCTCTGATGTAGATCCTGCAAAATGGGCAATTGGGGATATTCGTGAACTTGAAGTTGAATCGATTGATTTCGGTCGAATTGCGGCACAAATTGCGAAACAAGTGATTGTTCAAAAAATTCGTGAAGCAGAGCGTGCACTAATTGCAGATGCTTACGAATCTAAAGTTGGTGAACTCATCTACGGTGAAGTGAAAAAACAAACCAAAGATGGCTTTATCATTGATTTAGGTGACAATGCAGAAGCATATCTTGCGCGTGAAGAAATGATCGCTAAAGAAATTCTACGTCCTAAACAACGTGTAAACGCGATTTTGTTTAATGTGAACCGTGAAGGCCGTGGTGCTCAGTTATTACTTTCGCGTTCTAAACCAGAAATGCTAATCGCATTGATGAAGAAAGAAATTCCTGAAATTGCTGAAGAAATCATTGAGATTAAGGCAGCTGCACGCCAACCTGGCGTTCGTGCTAAAATCGCTGTGAAAACAAACGATCACCGTATTGATCCTGTAGGTGCATGTATTGGTATGCGTGGTACACGTATCCAAGCGGTTCAGTCAGAGTTGAATGGTGAGCGTATTGATGTAGTCGTTTGGTCGGATGACGCGGCACAGTACATTGCAAGTGCTTTAGAGCCTGCTGATGTATCAGGTATCGTGATTGATGAAGAAGAACGCACTGCAGATATTATTTTTGCAACGAGTGATCAGTTAGCGCGTGCAATTGGCTCTCAAGGTCAAAACGTACGTTTAGCATCTGAATTGACTGGTTACAAGCTCAATATGATGCTTGAAGAAGAATATCACGCACGTCAACAAAACGAAGCGCAACAATATTTAGATATGTTTGTTACACGTCTAGATATTGATGAAGACTTAGCGATGGCGTTGGTTGAAATGGGCTTCACATCATTAGAAGAAATCGCGTATGTTCCTGCGGAAACATTCGATGAGATCGAACTTGATGCTGAAACTGTTGAAATGCTACAAGGTCGTGCAAAAGAAATTGCATTGGCTGATGCATTGAAGCAACAAGAAAACATCCAAGAGCCAAGCGAAGAGCTTGCTGCAATGGAAGGCGTGACTAAAGAAATCGCATATGCGCTTGCCGCTCGCGGTGTGGTAACTGTAGATGATCTTGCAGATCAAGCCACTGACGATATCTCTGATATCGAAGGTTTAGGTGCTGAAAAAGCAGGTCAACTTATTATGAAAGCGCGCGAATCATGGTTTAACTAGGAGGTAATATATGACGGACAAGTCGATTAAGGAGTTAGCTCTCAGCGTGGGTCGTCCAGTTGAGAAGCTGCTGGAACAGGTTCGTGATGCGGGTTTACCACAAACTAAACCTGACGATATTATCTCCACTGAACAACAAAATGCCCTCGTTAACCATTTGAAAAAAGTTCATGGTCAGGATGCGGGCAATGCAGGACAAATCACGTTGAAACGTAAAACTACCAGTACTGCTAAAGTGGCGAGTACATCGGGCAAGGCAAAAACGATTAATGTAGAAGTTCGTAAGAAACATACATTTGTTAAACCGGATCCTGAGCAAATTAAAGCTGAAGCATTAGCGAAAGCACAAGCTGACCAACAAGCACGTAAACAGGAACCTAAGGTTGAAGCGAAAGCTGAAGAACCGAAGCAACAACCAGTATCTAAAGCGAAACAAGCTTTAGAAGCAATGCGTGCTGCTGCGAAGCAAGAACATGCGAAGCAAGAAACACCGAAAGCTGCGGTTGTTGTAAAACGTAAGTCAAACAACAAGCCAATTACAAAACCTGTTGAAACTCTAGAACAGAAAAAAGCACGTGAAGCTCAAGCAGCACAATTGAAAGCTGTAGAAGAAGCGGCGCGTCGTAAAGCCGCTGAAGAAGCGCAACAACGTACGCTTGAGCAAATGCGTCAAATGGCGTCTAAGTATTCTAACGAAGACACTACTGCGACCATTCGTGTTGTAGATGATTCTCCGCTTGCTGCCGGCCTTGTAGGTCAGGCATATGAAGATTCATTTGCGAAAGAAGACCGTGAAATTAAACGTGGTACCAATACCAACAATTCACGTTCACCTAAAAAAGGTGGTCGTCGTGGCGAAGAGCAATCTTTCCGTGATAACTCACATAAACGTGGTTTAAAAACAAGTCAAGCGAACAAGCATGGCTTTGAAAAACCAGTTAAAAAACAAGTTTATGATGTTGAAATTGGTGAAACAATTGTTGTTGCTGACTTGGCTGCGAAAATGGCGGTTAAAGTTCGCGAAGTTATCAAATCACTCATGAAAATGGGCGAATTGGTTACTCAAAACCAAGCGATTGATCAAGAAATTGCAGCACTTGTTGTTGAAGAAATGGGTCACAATCCAGTACTTGTTTCGGATACACAAGCAGAAGACAACTTACTTGAAGCAGCTGAAGAAGCGCGTGGTGTCCAAACCACTCGTCCGCCAGTTGTGACAATTATGGGTCACGTTGACCATGGTAAAACATCACTTCTTGACCGTATTCGTCGCTCTAAAGTGGCTGCAGGTGAAGCAGGTGGTATCACACAGCATATTGGTGCTTACCATGTGAAAACTGAAAAAGGTATTATTACTTTCTTAGATACACCGGGACACGCAGCATTTACTGCAATGCGTTCACGTGGTGCGAAATCTACAGATATCGTAGTGTTGGTTGTTGCAGCAGATGATGGTGTTATGCCACAAACTGCGGAAGCGATTGACCATGCACGTGCAGCAGGTACGCCAATTATTGTTGCTATCAACAAAATGGATAAAGAGTCTGCTGATCCAGATCGCGTATTGAATGAGTTGACGACGAAAGAAATCGTACCTGAGCAATGGGGCGGTGACGTTCCAGTGGCAATGGTTTCTGCGCACAGCGGTGCAGGTATCGACGAACTTCTTGACTTGATCTCAATTCAAGCCGAACTTCTTGAGCTTAAAGCATCTGAAGAGGGTGCGGCACAAGGTGTTGTAATTGAAGCACGTGTAGACAAAGGACGTGGTGCGGTAACATCGATTCTTGTTCAAAACGGTACATTGAAAGTGGGTGACCTTGTTCTTGCAGGTTCGTCATACGGTCGTGTACGTGCAATGACAGATGAAAATGGTCAACGTATTAAATCTGCTGGTCCTTCGATTCCTGTGGAAATCTTGGGTCTACCAGAAGCGCCAATGGCGGGTGATGAAGTTCTTGTTGTAAATGACGAGAAAAAAGCACGTGAAGTTGCTGATGCGCGTATGGATCGTGAACGTCAAAAACGTCTTGAGCGTCAATCTGCGATGCGTCTTGAAAATATCATGGCGTCTATGGGCAAGAAAGATGTGCCTATTGTCAACGTGGTATTGAAAACAGACGTACGTGGTACTTTGGAAGCATTACACGTTGCACTTGCTGAACTTGCAACTGATGAAGTGAAAGTACGTATTATTGGTTCAGGTGTTGGTGCGATCACTGAGTCTGACGTAACACTTGCTGAATCATCAGAAGCGGTTCTTCTCGGCTTTAACGTACGTGCTGATAATACTGCACGTCAAAAAGCTGATGCTGATGGTATCGACATTCGTTACTACTCGATCATCTATCAATTAATTGATGATGTGAAAGATGCGATGAGCGGTAAATTAGCGCCTGAGCACCGTGAAACAATTCTTGGTGTTGCTGAAGTACGTGAAGTGTTCCACTCAAGTAAATTCGGTGCTGCTGCAGGTTGTATGGTACTTGAAGGTACATTACACCGTAATAAACCGATTCGCGTATTACGTGATGACGTGGTGGTATTCCAAGGCGAGCTTGAATCTCTTCGTCGCTACAAAGATGTGGTTGAAGAAGTTCGTGCCGGTATGGAATGTGGTCTTGCGGTGAAAGGCTATAAAGACATCAAAGCACAAGATAAGATCGAAGTGTACGATGTTCAATTGATTAAACGGAGTCTTTAATGGCGGGTAGTCAACGTCTGAAGCGTATGGCGGATACAGTACAACGTGAGTTGTCAGAACTGATCCGTCAGGAGCTGAAAGATCCACGCTTAGGTGGTCTTGTGACCATCTCTGCCGTGAAGGTGAGCCCAGACTTAGGATATGCCGAAGTTTATGTGACTGTAATGGGTCGTGAGCTAGGCGATGAGCAAAGTGAAGCCGCAAATAAAGAGACTTTAGATGTCTTGAATAAAGCATCTGGTTTCTTGCGTCATGAACTAAGCCGTCGTATCAAAACACGTATTACGCCACGTTTGCGTTTCCATTACGACAAAACAAATGCTTATGGCAACTATATGTTTGGTCTAATTGCGGAAGCGGTCAAGGACTTACCTCCTACTGACGAAGCAAAAAAAGATGATGAATAATTCAGTTCGCTGAATGAAAAAAGCCACCTTCGGGTGGCTTTTTTATGTTTGAATAGCAGTAACTTAAAAACTCAATCACTTTAAAATTATAATGTGCTAATGAAAGACAGGTCGAACATGATATTCAATCCGCCTATCTGTAAAAACAATGAAATGAAAAAAAATCATGCTATTGAGCAGCATATTACTCATCACTATGCCAAGTTGGGCATGTTTAAATACCTATGTAGAAGATTTTTATACATCTGATTCAGAAAAAGAAAATCAACACGAAGAACATCATGACGAAAAATTGAAGAACTTTGTCTCAAGGCATCCTAGCCCAATAGACTATCAGGCAGAAAATGATTATGCCGTACATCAGATCTACGCAGGCCGTTACGATTTAGCCATTAAGGTTTTACGTGCAATTGAAAATGAGCATCCAGGTTTACCGAAGACGGCAGTGAATTTAGGCACAGCTTATGAGTTGATCGGCAATATTTCACTAGCCAAAAAATGGATTGCTGAAGGTATGAAGCGTGATCCATCGATTCATCTTGGCAGTGAATGGATTCATCTGAATATTTTAACAGCCAAAGAAAAACGTGCGACAGCAAAATATTTTCATGAATTGCCATTGTTGAATGTACATTATGGAACAGGTTATGTACCTGATGCGCACTGGAAGAATCAGCGAAAACTCACAACAGCGGAATACGATGCCATACGAGAGCAGGCCAGTTTACAGATTAATGAGCGGAAAAATTTTGTTTCAAGACAGAATGCCGTGATGGCACAGCTGTTTTATCAAATGGAGCGTAAAACTCTGTCCTTCAGGTCAGAGATATAAGCGACACGACCTGAAGTGTCGTTTGATTTAACTAAGGACTATTTTCCTTGAGTTTTGATTGTTAATATAAGTACATGAAAACCCTTAAATTACGTATAAAAGACAAACATTGCAAGGTGTTAGACCAACTAGCATCAG
>NZ_VPAM01000092.1:0-625 GCF_013419215.1 Acinetobacter sp. YH12096
CGGGCATCAACACCTTGTTCACGTAATTTTGCTAGATCATTCTCGAGGGTCTCCATGAAGCCCACACTAGAACCATCCAGACCATCACGTCCAGCGGTGAGGGCATGGACACAACTTCTTTTGGCACCGCGCTCAGCAGCACCCTTCAGCAACAACAGCAAGTGGTCAAGCCTGGAAGGTGGGCCACCGGTGAGGCCAAGGAGCAGGACTGAACCGCCCCCCGACCCATACATTATATACCTTCATCACATGATAAAAAGAGAAACTACTTACTGTGCCTTTGTTATTTTTCATTCACTTCCCCCTCTTATGCTATTTCCACAGCTTCAATGTTCCAAATGTCTTTGGCATATTCATGGATTGTTCTGTCACTGCTGAACTTGTACGATCCCGCTGTATTCAAGATTGACATCGTTGTCCACCTTTTCTGGTCGCGATATGCCTCATCAACTTTCTCTTGGCATTCTATGTAACTGGGGAAGTCCTTGCCCACAAGGAAATAGTCAGCACGGCCAAAACCTTCATTTCCTTCCAACGATCCAATTAGGTCATCATAGTTATAAGAGCCAAAAGCACCGCTTCTAACAAATTCCTTCACCTCTTCAAAACGTTCATCAGGTACAAA
>NZ_VPAM01000003.1:0-174688 GCF_013419215.1 Acinetobacter sp. YH12096
GATTATTGATTATTGATTATTGATTATTGATTATTGATTATTGATTATTGATTATTGATTATTGATTATTGATTATTGATTATTGATTATTGATTATTGATTATTGATTATTGATTATTGATTATTGATATAATGTCGTCTAAATAATAGTCCTGAGGGTTATTTTCAATAGTGCTTTTAATTGAATCATTCTTTGAGTTAAAGATATAGTTTTCATTGCTTGAGAAAACAAATAAAGTTGTCCCAAAGTTTTTACTGTAAATAGGTTTTGTATAAGTATCTTCCCAGCATAATTTGGAAAAATTAGATCTAGGTGTTATTAGGAAATTATTGGTTATTTTATTAACAGAAGAAGAGAGTTGATTTTTCTGTATTTCGTATTCTGTGACATTTGAAATTATATTATCTTTAAATTTAATGGTATATGTGTTTTTTAATTTAAGATTGTTTTTTTGGTTTGGGCCTAAGCATTTACTTAAACTCTCTGAAAAAAAATCATTATTGATTTTATTGTGCACAAAGTTTAAATTTTTTATTTTAAAACTATTTCGTAGTAGATCTATATCAATATTTGTAGGTGATATATCATTTTTTTGAAAAGTACAGCCAAAAAGAAAAATGGCTCCTGCTATTGTGTAATTTTTTATTTTCATAATTTTATTTATTTGGGACATTTAATTGGAAGATTATAGCATCTAGGTTGGCATTTAGATTATTTCGACCTCTATAATGTCTAGTTGCTCCAACAATATATTGACAACACTTAACATCCAATTCTGGACCATAATATTTTCTTGCACCACCATTATCCTCAATAAATAAAAAAAGTGGTTTGTTATTGTTTCCACTTAGGCGAATACCACCGCCACCAACAGATAGTGTTGATATTTTAGATACAGCTATTATGGTTGAGTGATATCCGTAAGCAATACCAACAGAAAAAAACATTAGTGAATTATCAGGGGTTAATTTACTTAAAGCTGCTGAAATATTAGCAGATACTGACTTCTCAACATCATTATCTAATATGTCTGCAGCTGTAGTGAATCTTTTAGTAGTGTTTTTAATAGTAGGTTGAATATCTTTTAAGCGTACAGCGTACCCTTTTTTGACTAATGTTTCAGTTGCTTGAATCATTGTATTATTTGTTGGTATTGATTTGGGTGAATAACCCGCATATAAGGCATTGATATTGCTTGCTAAAGCATTTAAACAACACATGCTACAATTTCTAGTTGGATCGTCTAATCCTTGAATTCCGTTCTTAACTATTCGATTAAGATCATGAACTGTCCATTTTTTTGTAATTTTAACATTTTCAATATTTTGAAGAGTGCCATATCTTGTAGGAACATTTGAAGATCCGTATGAATTAGTTGCTCTTCCTGCTGTATCATATAGGCCAGCAAAAGGATTGTTTCTTTGTACAGTCATTTAAATCTAAGTTCTATTTATATTTTTCAATAGTAGAAATTATAATCTAAAATTTATTAGATAAATACTCGTTTAAGTACATTTATGTTTTTTAAATGTTACATTTTTAACTTTTATGTATATCATATTTTCTTAAATGCCACATCTTGTAATGTTTTGAAATATATTCTAGGTTAGCGTCTCGAAGTGGAAGTAAACTCCTTAGTTTATGAGAAATTTCATAGATTAACTACGTTTTTAATAAAAATTGGCTTTGTTGTACAAGGAGATATTCTTAAAGGCTTCTTCAGCAATATAATTCCCGAATAAAGATGCTTGCACTCAAGGCCTATTGTACAACCAATTGGTCTTCTTGAATAAAGCGAGCGAATATTTCGATTGGGTTTGATTCTCGGACTCAATAGTATACTCAGCCATTAGGTGAGCATGGACGAAATCAAACCTATTTCGATATAATAATTTAATACTGTTTGATCAAATTTCTATTTCGCCTTTCTTTACGTATGATTACGGATTTCGTAAAAAGTATCATAAAACTTTGTGGTTAAGATTGGATAGTACAATATTACATGTCCATTTGTACAAACGCCTATTAAAATTGATATATTGAACAAAAATTTAACTTAATATTATGAGTGGATTTTTGAGATTGAAAAAGAAATAATTTAGTTGGTGAGCTTGTTGGTAATCCTAATTTAAATGAATAATATAGAATTCAATTTATTAAAATTGGTTTAAAATAGTTGGGTGTTAAGTGGAAAGTTTTTAGGTTTTTTGTAATATTAATTTTCTTAGCCCTATTAGCTTTTACTTATATTAAATCTAGTGGATTAGAAGAAGAGAGTAATTCAAATAGTTTTATTACGTATCTGTTTGCGGGTTTATTTATTTTATATTTTTCTATTTAAAAAATCTCACCTGGTTATGTTGAAGCTTAATAAATAAACCCGCATTAAGCGGGTTTATTTCAATCTCAAAAGAGATTACATATTAGGATAATTAGGACCACCGCCACCCTCAGGTGTTACCCAAGTAATGTTTTGAGACGGATCTTTGATGTCACACGTTTTACAGTGTACACAGTTTGCTGCGTTAATTTGGAAACGCTTAGAACCGTCATTTTCTTCCATAATTTCATAAACGCCAGCAGGGCAGTAGCGCTGAGCAGGCTCATCCCATTTTGGTAAGTTCACATTTACAGGAATAGAAGCATCTGTCAATTTCAAGTGAGCAGGTTGGTTCTCTTCATGCACCGTATTTGATACGAATACTGAAGACAAACGGTCAAATGTAATTTTACCATCTGGTTTTGGATAATTCGGTTTGAAGTTCGCAGCATCGACAGTTTTTAAAGCGCTGAAGTCGGGCTGTAAGTCATGCAGCGTGAACGGCACTTTAAAGATGTTTTGATCAACAAAGTTGAACGCACCACCCATCCATTGACCAAACTTATGCATAGCAGGGCCGAAGTTACGAGAGTTATATAACTCTTCTTTCAACCAACTGTTGTTGAACTTGTCTGTGTACGCAGTTAACTCTTTAGCGAAGAAGTCTTCACCTTCAGTCACACGTGCAATGGCAAGGTCACCACCTTTTTCCACACCCGCAGCAATCGCTTCAAATACAGCTTCACCGCACAGCATGCCTGATTTCATTGCTGTATGAGAGCCTTTGATTTTCGCAAAGTTTAGGAAACCTGCGTCATCACCAATTAAGCTACCACCTGGGAAAGTGAATTTAGGTAGTGAGTTGAAGCCACCTTTTACAACCGCACGTGCGCCATAAGAAATACGCTTACCACCCTCAAGATATTGCTTGATCAGTGGATGTGTTTTCCAACGCTGCATTTCCATAAATGGATACATGTGTGGATTGGTGTAAGACAAGTCAACAATCATACCCAACGTCACTTGGTTGTTTTCAGCGTGGTATAACCACCAACCGCCTGAAGAACCTGTTTCACTTAAAGGCCAACCTGCACCGTGCATCACCAAACCTGGCTTGTGCTTAGCAGGATCGATTTCCCAAAGTTCTTTAATACCAATACCATAATGTTGCGGATCAGCATCTTTATCTAAGTTGAACTGAGCAATCAGACGTTTACCCAAGTGACCACGACAGCCTTCAGCAAATAATGTGTATTTGGCATGAAGTTCATAGCCAGGAGTAAAGTTATGCGTTGGTTCGCCATCTTTACCAATGCCCATGTCACCAGTCTGAATACCTTTCACAGTACCATCTTCGTGGTAAAGGATTTCAGACGCTGCAAAACCTGGGAAAATAGACACTTCTAATTCTTCAGCTTTAGCGCCCAACCAACGAACCACATTACCTAACGAAATAACATAGTTGCCATCGTTATGCATGGTTTTAGGCACCATCCAATGTGGTGCTTCTTGTGATTTTTCATCAGACAATAAGAAGAAGGTTTTATCTTCAGTCACAGGCACATTTAACGGTGCGCCTTGTTCTTTCCAATCTGGGAACAATTCATTCATCGCGCGGGGTTCAAGCACAGCACCCGATAGAATATGCGCACCCACTTCGGAGCCCTTTTCCACGACACAAACGGACAGATCGTTTAGGTTATTTTCAATTGCAAGTTGACGAATTTTAATCGCAGCAGATAGGCCGGCAGGACCTGCACCGACGATAACTACGTCAAACTCCATCGATTCACGTTCGATGTGTTCCATGTAGGACTCCTCATATTTCGGAAGGTGGCATCCATTCAATTCATTTAAATGGTGCTGCCATGAGTGTTCTTAATGCCCAGACACAATTTTTCTATCGTGTCTTTGATATTGTGGGCTAGTATAGTTTTAAACCGAGTTCTAGCCAATTGGCTGAATCATATTATTTTTCCGTCACTAAGGTATTTATTAGGCGGATGAAGCAGCAATTGAACGAAAACCCGACGAAAAAATTCATTAATAGGGATGATAGAAATTTAATGAACATTGCACAATACTTAAAAGATGGACAGTCCGGTCACAAAAGGTCAATCCCTCCATTAGATCAATGGCATCCAAAGCATTGTGGTGCAATGGATTTGAAGGTTTTAGCCAATGGAGAATGGTGGCACGATGGTCAATTGATCAAGCGGCAAGCACTCATTGATCTGTTCTCAACCGTGCTTTGGAAAGAAGATGGGAAATTCTATTTAAAAACCCCTGTGGAACAAATTGAAATACAGGTGGAAGATGAGCCTTTATTTGTCAATCAGGTGGATCACGTTGAGATTGACGCTAAAAACTATATTCAATTCACCACAACCACCCAAGACCTGATTATTGTTGATCAGGAACATCCGATTTTTATGCGTGAATATCAGGGTGAACTACGTCCTTATGTGCATGTTCGTTTTGGTATAAATGCCTTAATTCAACGTGCTGCATTTTTTCATTTAGTCGAGATGGGTGAGCTGCTTGAAAATGAGCAAGGGGAGTCCATTTTAGTGTTACAAAGTGGTGATTTGCACTTGCAATTAGGCACCTGAGGTTTAAGCTTTCCACCTTGTCATTCTGAATCTAAATTAAAGTGACCCTATGACCGCCATTCATCCCATTTACCCCTTAAATGTACCCATGCCAAAAGCGACTGCTGATGCGCCTATTGGGGTATTTGACTCAGGTATTGGTGGTTTGTCTGTTGCGTTGGAAATTGCACGTTATTTACCGAATGAACGGATTGTTTATTTTGCAGATACGGCACATGTCCCTTATGGCCCGCGTCAAGATCAGGACATCCGTGAACTGACTGCACATGCGATTGAGTGGTTATACCGTCAGGGGTGTAAAGTCGCGGTGGTGGCATGCAATACGGCATCGGCATTTAGTTTGGATTATTTGCGTGAACACTACGGTGAAAATTTTCCGATTATTGGCTTGGTTCCAGCCTTAAAACCTGCGGTATTACAGACCAAAAGTAAAACTGTGGCTGTCCTCGCAACGCCTGCGACTTTTCGGGGTAAATTAATCAAAGATGTCATGCAGCGATTTGCTGAACCTGCAGGGGTGCAAGTTTTGTCAGTGACTTCTTTGGAATTGGTGCCCTTTGTTGAAGCGGGGGCGCAAATGACTGAGCCTTGCCTGCAGACATTAACTGAGATATTACAGCCAGTTGTAGATGCAGGTGCAGATTATTTAGTGCTTGGATGTACGCATTACCCCTTCCTAAAATCGGCAATTCAGTATATTTTTGGTCAGAAGCTGACATTAATTGACTCAGGATTTGCGGTTGCACGACAAACAGCCCAAATTTTGATTAAAAATGAGTTATTATTTGAGCATAACCGCCAAGATTCACTGCGTATCGAATGTTATGTCAGTGGAAATAATGCGGAAAACTTAACACCTGTGGTAGCACGCTTAATTCAAGATGATCAAATCACTTGGAAAATCTGCAATATTCAGGCGGCAAGTTTAGAATTTTAATCATTGTGATTGAACGATTTTAGATAAAACAATTTAAATCTATTTGGGGTAGTCATGCTGTATGTTTCAGCAACCACTTTTTTGAGTGCTGGATATAGCGTGCAACGGGAAGAGGATCTCTAATGCTCGATAAGCGTTATCAAGTATTCATTTCCACATCTGGCAGTGAAATGCAGCCAGAACGGATCATTTTGGCTCAGACGCTTGTAGGGATGGGTTTTTTCTCTTGGGGGTTGGAACAGCGCACACCATTAAGTACGGCTTTTGCGCGTCGTCAAATTGATGACTGTGATTATGTGGTGATCTTACTGGGTAGTCAGTATGGCGAGCAGTCTGTTTCAGGTGTGGGTTATATGCACCTTGAATATATTTATGCAGTGACGAAACAAAAGCCGGTCATTGTGTTTATGCATGAAGATCCAAATTCACGTGATCTTTCTTTGCATGATGAAAAGCCTGAGCTACGTGAAAAATTCAAAGACTTTCGTAAGCTATTGCAAAATGAAGTGGATCAAGTCTTTAGCTATCGAACCTTGCGTGATTTAGAAATGGCAGTGCGATTGAACATGCCGCAAATGCTAGAGCGCTATCCTGTTACAGGTTGGGTGCGTCCACAGAATACTCAAGCTTTACATGATGAAATTGATCGTTTAAAAGCCCAGTTAGTTCAACTCGAAACAGAGTCTGGAAAACGCGAAGTTGATCCGTTCTTATCTTTACCAAAAGTGTCGATGCATGAACTATTTTCATTTGAATACCGCATGCACGCTTATCAAGATGGTAATTTCAAAGAATTAAAAGTACAGAAGAAAATGACGTGGGCGCAGCTCTTGTCGATTTTAGGCGCAACCTTTGTTAACCCAACCCCTGAAGAATTCTTCTCTAAACGAATGAATGAGTTTTTGAATGAAACAGGTCTGGATGATGCACGTATTGAGATGCCACGTGCTCATGCGGTTGCGCGGGCACAAGTGAATATTCGTGCTTTACACAGCATTAAAAGCCAAATGCGGCAGAATGACTGGATTGTGCCCAATGGCCGAGATGATCGTCAGCGGATGTTGTGGCAAGTGACCAGTAAAGGTCAAAAATTACTAGAAAGTAATTTGCTTGATAATGATCGAGTTTTTCAATTTAAATCTACATATTAATCTATTTTATTAAATGGATAAAAAGCTGCTACATTAGCGTCATTCAAATTGATGGAAAAAGCGTAATGTTGCCTGTCGAGAAAGCTAAAGTCACCATTATTCTGGCGAATCTAGGTACGCCTGATGCGCCAACTGTGCCCGCAGTGCGTCGTTTTCTGCAACAGTTTTTGTCAGATCAGCGGGTGATTGAAATCCCGAAACCGATATGGCAAATCATTCTACGTTTGTTTATTTTGCCATTTCGCCCTAAACGTGTTGCACATGCTTATGACATGGTTTGGGGTAATGATTCGCCCATGCGTGAAATTTTATTTGAGCAAGTCGCCACAGTAAAACAGCATCTCACAGCAAAATATCCAGAATTTGAACTGAATGTGATTCCGGCCATGACTTATGGTAATCCGGGGATTTCTGCCGCTTTAGCGCAATTGGCTGAGCAGCCACAAGACCACATCGTCCTGTTTCCACTATTCCCACAATATTCAGCAACATCGACTGCACCGCTATATGATGCGATCGCACAATGGATTCCGCAGCAACGCAATTTGCCGGGCTTGAGTATTATTCGTGATTACTATCAGCACCCGCTATTTATTCAAGCTTTAGCGCAAAGTGTGCGTGATTATCAAGCGGAGCATGGGGTCGCGGATAAGTTATTGATGTCTTTTCATGGCATTCCACAGCCTTATGCAGACAAGGGTGATCCCTATGCTGACCGTTGCCGTGTAACAGGACATTTAGTCGCGCAAGCGCTTGGTTTAACTGAAGATCAATATGAAATCAGTTTCCAATCTCGCTTTGGTAAGCAAGAATGGGTGAAACCTTATACTGATGCCACTTTGGACGCATGGGGCAAACAAGGCGTGAAATCGGTACAGGTTATGAGCCCTGCATTTTCAGCGGATTGTTTGGAAACGCTAGAAGAGTTGGCGCTGCAAAATGCTGAAATTTTCCAAGCTGCAGGCGGTGGTGAATATGGTTATATTCCTGCATTAAACGCGCGGGATGATCATGTCGCATTGCTCAATTTATTACTTCAAGCTAATCTTGATGCCTTAAAGCAAACATTAGCCCATTCATCGCCTTGAGGTTTTCGCCCTATGTTGCAAGTTAAAATCGTGCCCGTTACGGCATTTCAACAAAACTGTTCCATTGTTTGGGACTCTGAGTCGAAAGAAGCGGTCTTGATTGATGCAGGGGGAGAGCCTGAAAAATTAAAAGCCGAAGTTGAAGCGCTCGGTTTAACGGTCAAAGCCTTGTGGTTAACGCATGGCCATTTAGACCATGCAGGTGCGGTTGGGGCATTAACCCAAGCTTGGAATGTTCCAGTGATTGGCCCGCATAAAGAAGATGCGTTTTGGTTGGACATGATTCAGGAGGTTTCTGCGAAATACGGTTTCCCGATCCCTGAAAATGTCCATGTGACCCAATGGTTGGAAGGCGGCGAAACCTTGAAGCTGGGTGCAGAAGAGTTTGAAGTTCGTTTTGCACCGGGGCATACACCAGGTCATGTCATGTTCTATAACGCAAAATATGCCGTGCTTTGGACGGGGGATGTGTTATTTAAAGGCTCGATAGGCCGGACAGATTTTCCACGCGGTAACCATCAACAATTACTCGACTCCATTCAGCGTGAATGTTTTAGCTTGCCGGATGACACGCAGTTTATTTCAGGGCATGGTCCAATGAGTACCATTGGTTATGAAAAACAACATAATCCTTTCGTTGCTGGTAAAGCGGGTTAAGCAACTAGATTGAGAAACTTAAATTAACAAAACAGGAATCCAAACGGATTCCTGTTTTATTTACCTAAATAATAGGGTTATGCACTTGAGTCCTTAGAATTGGTCTTCTTCACGGCCACCATCGGCCTGAGGTGCATCTTGTGTCGGCAGACGATATTCATCATTGGCCCATGCACCGAGATCAATCAATTTACAACGATCTGAGCAAAACGGGCGATATTCATTATTTTCCCAAGTCGTCAATGCGCCGCAGCGTGGACAATTCATGGTGGTGGGCATGCTTAACTCCAGCAAAAACGGATGATTCAATTAGGCAAATACAGTCGCAGTTGTTAGACTTATGCCGTTCTGTTTAGTTTGATCTGTTTATGCCTATTCGTCAATTTCAAGCGCAGCGTATGCGAGCTCCCCGTGATTTTCAGCCGATTGATTCCACGCCGATTTGTGTGGAAATTGGGGCTGGTAAAGGTAAACATGCATTATTGTTTTCAGCCAATCACCCTGAATTTCAATTGATTGCTGTTGAGCGGACACGTGAAAAATTTGTGGCAATGCAAAAGCAGCATCAACTTGAAGGGCAAAGCAATTTAGCTCCAGTTCATGCTGATGCATTGCCTTGGGTAGTACATGCCTTACATCCTGCGCAAGTACAGCAATTCTTTATTTTGTATCCAAACCCTGAACCGCATAATCCTGCACAGCGCTGGTTAAATATGCCGTTTTTTGAATTTTTATTGTCGCGTTTGCAGCCGGGTGGTCAGATTACCTTGGCCAGTAATATTCCTGAATATATTGAGGAAGCGCAGCAGCAGTTAATCGATGTTTGGAAGCTACCTTTTGTCAAAGAACGCATTGCAGAGACTTCAGCACGTACACACTTTGAGATTAAATATCTAGAACGTGGTGAGTTGTGCCAACAATTATTGGTGACTAAACCCGCTGGCTATACCACACGTTTTGATGATTTTCAGCCGCTACAAGGCAAGCAACCCACCGAAGCATCTGCGGAATAATTGGGCATGACTCAGCGTATTGCAATCATTGGGGCAGGTCCTGCGGGATTGATGGCGGCGGAAGTGCTTAGCCAATTTGACTATGACATTCATGTTTATGAGCAAAAACCATCGGCAGCCCGTAAATTTTTAATGGCGGGCAAGACGGGGCTGAATATTTCGCATGCAGAACCCGTTGAACAATTTGTGCAGCGCTATGATCAAGTGGAATGGCTGAGCCCATGGGTTAAGCAGTGGGATGCAGCATGGATTCAACAGTGGATGATGGGGCTGGGCATTGAAACCTATATTGGTTCATCTGGTCGGGTCTTTCCTATTGAAATGAAAGCTGCGCCTTTGCTGCGAGCCTGGTTAAAACGTCTTAGTCTAGACGGGGTGCAGTTTCATTATCGACATCAAGTTTTGGACTTACAGTCCAATCAGCTAACGATTCAAAACCTTGTTGATGAATCAAGTCAAGTGCTTGGCTTTGATGCGATTATTATGGCATGTGGCGCAGTGTCTTGGTCACGTTTAGGCAGTGATGGCGCATGGCAAAAATGGCTGCAGCCTGAGAGCATTGAAACTTTTCAAGCCAGTAATGCTGGCGTGGAACGCGCTTGGTCGAAGTTTATGCAGCCTGTGTTTGGACAGCCCTTAAAGCGAGTCAATGCATGGGTCGATCAAGCCGAGCCGACCCAAGGCGATATCATCATTTCACACTATGGGCTGGAAAGTGGATTGATCTACAAACAAGGTCGAGCACTGCGTCAACAGGTGAAATCTGCTCAGCCCATGCAGCTGACTTTGGACTTATTGCCAGATCAAAGTGTTGAGCAATTGGCAAAGAAACTACAGCCTTCGAAAAAGCAGTCTTTAACCAATGTTTGGCGTAAAGCCGGTTTAGATGCGGCGAAAGCTGCGCTGGTCCGTGAACTGGTGGATAAATCTTTTTGGCATGAGCCGGCCTTACTAGCAGCGAAAATTAAACATTTAGATATTCAACTTGACGGATTTCGCCCGATAGATGAGGCGATTAGCTGCGCAGGTGGTGTGAAGCGTTCAGTCCTAAATGATGGCTTACAATTGAAGAGCAATCCTGCAGTATTTGCTTGCGGTGAAATGTTGGATTGGGATGCGCCTACTGGAGGCTATTTACTAACAGCCTGCCTTGCAACCGGTCGAGCAGCGGGTGAAGGGGTTCAAAACTATCTGGTTTCTTTGCAGAACTAAGCGCTTCAAATTGTCACAATCTTGCTGAGGAGTTGTGATATTTTGAGATGAAATTCTTCTAAGAAAGACCACTATGCGCGTACAAGAACAATATACCGGAAGCTGCTTGTGTGGAGCGGTTTGTTATGAGATCAATGGTCCGGTCGGTGAGATCATGCAATGCCATTGTTCTCGGTGCCGCAAAGCCAATGGTACAGCATTTGCGACCAATGCCCCGATTGCTAAAGCAGATTTTAAAATTGTAGCCGGTGAGCAGTTTCTGAAACAGTATGCGTCTACCGCTACCACACAGCGCTGTTTTTGTAGTGAGTGTGGTTCGCCGATCATCAGTATAAAGGCTGAAACGCCTGATTATTACCGCTTACGTATAGGCACCTTAGACACGCCTCTGACACAGAAACCAACCTGTCATATCTTTGTCGCATCCAAAGCAGAATGGGATGATATCGCAGGTGATTTACCACAATATGCTGAACGACCATAGCGAAAATCAAGATTGAGCAATCACATCAAGGGCAGGTTTGCACCCTTGATGTTAAGTAATAAGCTCGTATCGCTCTCTCATTCATCCAAGTTGAATTTGGGTGAATAGATTGCAACAGGGTTGGAAGATTAAGGCTGTCGAGTTTTTTGTAGTTCAGGATATTGTTCCTGCCAATGTCCCAATTGTTCTTGAGCATGAATAAACTGACCGAGACCTTTGACACTATCACTAGGATTTTTTAACTCGCCATCGGCTGCTTGATTTTTCTCACGATAAATTTGTGATTGATTGTCCCAGTACTGATACATCAAACCTTGAATATAACGGCCTTGCTCAGTTTTCATTTCGAGTTCTTTGAGCATATTCAGCGCCGACTGGATGTTGTCACGCTTACGCTGTGTGGCAAATTCATCGGTGAGTTTTCCTTCCTCACGCAGTTTCATCAGCTCATCTTCCATCTCATCGCTAATTTGACTAAAGCTCTCGTCATATTGCGTCAGAAGCGTGAGGTCGTGTAGATCATCTGGGGTCTTGGCAAAGTTTTTAATAGGATCACTATTCAGTTCTTTCATGATTTGATCATCGGAACTGATTTCACTATTTTGTTCCACCGTTTTTGATGATTTTTCACATGCAGTGAGTCCTAGCACCGTACCCATGAGGAAGATGACACTGAGTTTTTTTAAAGAGATTGGCAAGAGCATAATCGTGTCCTAATGTGTTTTTCTAAAGATATAGACATGCGTGATATAGGGAAAATCAATGAAATCCTGCGCAGTCTTTTGGGTTGATTCAGCCACGATATTTTCAAATTGTTGTTTCAGTTTTTGTTGTTCATCCATGCTTAACGCTGCAATAAAACTGGTGGACAATAATCGTTTGGAAACCACGTGTTCCACTGTACCATGATGCACTTGTTGAAAGGTCGTTTCGGCAATTAATTTAAATGTTTGCTGCTGTGCAAACACTTTTTGCCATTGCCCACTATGATAACGTGGTGTGTCACCTTCGAGTACACTCAAGATATCAGCGAGTTGTTTGACCCAATTGACTTGGATATCACGTTGGTTCCAAATCAATACAAGATCCCCATGGGGAACTAAGATACGACTGATTTCATTGAGGGTTTCAGGGGTGGCAAACCAATGAAAAGACTGGGCACAAAATACCGCTGCCACAGAATGATCATGCAGTGGAATCTGATCACTTTGGGCGGCTAAAGTTGCAATATGCGGATGTTTTTTCTGCAATTGTTGCAGCATTTCATGCACAGGTTCGATCGCGGTGATATTTTCACTGAGTGGGCGAATATACTCGAGAAATTTGCCTGTACCTGAGCCTAAGTCCACCAGATGGGCTTGAGGGGCTAAAGCTAAATGTTGTTGTAGCCACGCACTGATTTCAATCGGGTAGTCAGGGCGGGCTTGTTGATAGAGTTCAGCTGCAGAGCTAAAGCCTTGTTGTGCGGCAGGATGTATTGAATGTGTCATATTCTGCACTTTTTAATCTGTATGGCCTCTATAAAATAGCATATTCGGAACAAGATAAACTTTGAATGCAACAAGGAAGGAAAAGCGTGACGCAACAAGGACTGGAGCAAAGTACAATGGAAAAGCACATCATTTTTGAAGATGATCAAATTCGTGTCATTTTTCAGCCTGGCAGTTCTAGTGAGCTTATTTTTTCCTTCGGTGATTTGATTACCCGTGCCAAGGGCTTGAGCATCAATGCAGAGAAGTCTTTGCAAAAATATGATTTTAATGTGATCGGTGTGATGCCGAAACAAAAATCGTGGTTTCCAGCATCGTCAATGCAGCCGATGTATCAAGCCATCAAGCCGATCCTTGATCAATTTGAGCTGCGAATTGCCTATGGTGGTTCCATGGGCGGCTATGCTGCCATTAAGTATGCCAATTTATTTGGTTTTCAGCGTGTGGTCAGTATGGTGCCGCAGTACTCCATCGACCCAGACGATATTGTCGATACACGCTATGGCATGTTCTTTCAACCCAATCTGCATGCCAATATGCGGGTGCTTGCTGAAGACGTATCGACTACACGTGAATATATCGTGGTGTATGATCCTTATTGTCCAGAAGATCGCGCACACTTTGAAAAACTACAGGCCTTAATTCCGCATGTGCATGTGTTACATCTGCCGTTTACAGGGCATGATGCCATTGCAGTGTTGGCGAGTTCAGAACTGTTAAATGATTTCTTGAGACATCCTTTTGATGCGCCGTATTTTTATCAAAAAATGCGTCGGGTTAAGAAAAACAGTAAATTCTACTATCGAAAAGTCATTGAAAATTTACTGACACGCCATCGTGATGCCTTGGGTGAAATTTTAAAAAGCAATTCGTTTCAGCTTGATCCACAATTTTTTGATGCCAAACAAAAGCAGACCTTATTACGGGTATTGTTTAATAACAAACAAGTCAGTGAGCAAGATCTGCAAAAGTTGGGGATCACAACTTTTGTGCCACAGGATAATCGTAACCTGTTACTCGACCAGTTTGAACATGGTTTAGTGTTTAATGTGATTAGCCAAAAAATTGAAAGCTATGCAGCCGGTGTGATTGCGCTGAATCACAAGTTTTTGATCCCTTTGCAGCCGAAGGGCACAGGCCTGGTATACGTACAAGTCCAAGATGAGCGTTACATGGTGGTGATGAATGACCGTCAGGTAATGAAACTGGTCTTAGCTCAAGATGAATTGGCGACAGGTATGCATCCGATTTTAATGCAGAAATATGTGGGCTATTACACGCTCAACTATAAAGAACTGCGTTTGAGTAGCGATGAATTTGGTCAAGTCTTCTTTGTCGAAAACCCCGATGCGTCTTGCCAGTTCGTGGTGCAGCCCGAACAGATTTAAGCTCGACATTTAGTTGAAAATCCAAAGCTTGCTAATTTGTAGGAAGAGATTATGATGAGAGAAAGGTAGTATAAAAAACAACCATACTGCCCAAAACATCATAAGGAATATGAGGGGTATCAGTATGCATTCAACACAGATGCTTGCTGTATTATTCATCTTAGTGCTGACCATGAGTTCAGCCTATGCACAGGGGGTTAGTTCAAGCATACTGATTTTTAGCAGCAGTATGTTGTTACTTACGATACTGACCATTTATGTCATACTCAAAATTCGAAATTCACTGCAACATCATCTCGATAAACCCGCGAAATAGCGGGTTTTTTTATATGCTGTTCGATTGCACTTTGGTGCATCACAGGTTTTAATCATCCACAATCGAATCTTTATAATCGACCAGAAGGGAAGCAGCCATGAAAGCGGTATTTCTAGATTATCAGTCTCTAGATAAACAGGACTTAGATTTTAGCGGACTAGACGCACAGTTTGATGAATTGACACTCTATCCCGCAACAACGGCTTCAGAGGTTGCCCAGCGCATACAAGGGGCTGATGTGATTATCAGCAATAAAGTACACATCAATGCTGAGCACATGCAGCTCAATCCGCAATTAAAACTGATCTTAATTTCTGCCACTGGCACCAATAACGTTGACCTTGTACACGCACAGCAACAAGGCATCGTGGTGTGTAATTGCCAAGCTTATGGCACCGCTGCGGTTGCACAGCATACCTTGATGTTAATGTTGAACTTGGCGACATCATTTCGACAGTATGATCGGGCGGTTCAACAGGGAAATTGGCAAAAAGCGGATCAGTTCTGCTTACTGGATTTTCCAATTATTGAGCTGGCTGGTAAGACTTTGGGGATTGTCGGCTATGGCGAATTGGGGCAAGCCGTGGCACATTTGGCTAAAGCTTTTGGCATGAAAATTATGATTGGTGCGCTACCGAATCGACCTATGGCAGCTGAGCGTGTGGCATTTTCTGAGATGCTAGCGCAGGTCGATTTTCTGAGTTTGCATTGTCCTTTAACAGAGGAAACCCGTGATTTACTCAATCATGAAAGCTTGGCTCAAATGAAAGCATCGGCCTTTGTGATCAATTGTGCACGAGGTGGTGTGGTTAATGAATCGGCATTAGCCGAGGCATTAAAATTAGGGACGATCGCAGGCGCAGCAACCGATGTCTTGACGGTTGAGCCACCCAAGCAGGGTAATGTGCTGCTCGACCCAAGTATTCCAAATTTAATTATTACCCCACATAGTGCATGGGGAAGCGTCGATGCGCGACAACGCATTGTGCAGCAATTGGTGGAAAATGTAGAAGCCTTTAAAGCGGGAATGGTCATTCGACAGGTCAATTAAAATCGAGTTTAAGGAACATTATTTTTGAACAATGCTCCATATAAATAGGGATGTCTATGCAAGTCGATCTTGCCAATAAAAAAAGTTTAAGAATATTTTGCATGCTGATTCTCTTTACCGCATGCATTACTTGGGCATGGTACAGTTATGTACTAAATATCAGTGAAAATCATTTATTCCAGAATCCTGATTTTGAAGTTCATAAATTCATGCCGACCTTACAAGTAGCGCTAGTTTCGGTATTTTTTATTGCGCATTTCGTCTTGGCGCTTATTGATTTTTTAAATCGCTATTGGTATTGGGGTCTATGGCTTGTTGTGGTGCCTATTATTGTGGGGCAGGTCTATTTTTCTGTCTTTGGAGAGGTTGCTCATATTGAGCATTTATCAGTCTGGGTTGACTATCCATTTTGCCTGTTGATGCTTATTCAAATCTGTACAGCATCGTTTGTACGTAGGCGATATCTCAAGCCTACTGCTTAATGCATTAATGTTTAATTTAATAGTTAAATTTCAGCATTTTTTCAAAAATTTAGCATTGAAATGATTTTTGATTTGCTCAAATTCAAGTTCAGTCTTGATACTGTTTGGCATCATGATTCGTAAATAACTTTTTTCGAGTTTAAAAGGCTCTTTGGTATTGGGTACAGGATTAAAGCCACCATTTGGGTAGATCAAATTTGTCTCATAGGCACGTAAAATCTGATCATTGTGAAAATAGAAACTTGTTAGGGATTGATTGGATTCACCAAAAACATAAAGATTAATTTTGCATTGACCATCGAGTTGATACAGTGTTGCTTCATTGCCTTCAGTCGATTTGTATTCTTCGTCATCTAGCATTTCTAAGGTTTGTAATAATTTACCTTCGGCATCATGGTTATATTGGTATGAATCGTACAATTGGGGGAAAATAGTCTGCAACTGTGGATAACTTTTCAACAATTGTGGAAAACGTTGTAAGCCAATCACAGAGCCAACACAGAGCAGAATACCAAGTAAGATACCAAATAAAATTCGCATTTTTTTCTCATTAATTCATTGTTTTTATAGGCATAGGCCAAAGACCAAAAGCATTCAATTTTGGTTTTAAAAAAGCCCAACCAAAGTTGAGCTTTTAAATGTGGTGCTAAATTATAAATCAGTCACTGGATAGGTCGTAGACGTTGAACTCGATGGATAGCTACTTTGTGGATATTGATTGTTATTTTGCCCCGCATTGTTGCTCGGAGCCGTATTGATTGTATTGCCTGAAGACGGTTCACTCAACGACTGTTGGCTAATGGGCGCAGGTTGGCTGGTTTTGCCTGTGATATTTTCACGGGTTTGCTTCAATTTTTCATTGACGTTTTGGGTGGCTTGCTGTGCGCCCTGATCAACCTGTTGTACTGTATTTTGAGTAGCAGTTTTCGTATTGTCCCAAGCTTGGTTGACCGAAGGCTTAATTTTAGAAATTCCACGTTCAGTCATTTCACCAATATTTTTAGCAGCACCGACCACGCCTTCTTGGGCTTTATAGGCCCACACATGCAATAAATTTGGATTATCGCCATAAGGGCTCACAGGTTTTTTCGCTTGTTGCTCAGTACTTTGCGCTGCCGTGTTTTCTTGTGCCCAAAGCATGGGTGTCGTGAATATTAAGCTTAGGCATAACGTTGCTTTTAATGAAATCTTCACAGCTTCACCTCTGAGTTTTATAGATTTTCTATCTGATGAATGGTTTTAACGCATTATAGGAAAAATTGCAGCGAAAAAAACTTGCCTTAGCAAAATCAATACAGCAAATGACAGCTTTGTACACGTTTGTATTTTGCATAAGGTAAAAAAGGCCCACCGAAGGGTGAGCCTACTCTCTGGAGGAGAGGGTATGAAAGCCAGTTTACTTATTTGTGAGCACCTAAGCTGGCTTCATGTGAGCTATGGACTTCAGCTTGTGCGACAGGCGTTTGCAACTGTACATTGCTACTGCCACTCACATTGGCTTCTTGACCTTTTTGGAAATTCGCTTTGGTTTGTTGCCATTTTTCACTGGCAAATTGGCGACCTTCCTGAGCTTTTTCACCTAAATAGCTCTTGGTTTGATCAACTTTGTTGTCGACATTGCTTTTACGTTCATCAAGTTTTGCTTTGTCTTTTGCAGCTTTTTCATCGAGCTGTGCTTTGCGCTCATCAAGCTTGGCTTTGTTTTGCTCAGCCTTAGCATCGATCTTGGCTTTCGCTGCATCCGACTTTTCATCTTTAGACTGTTTTAGCTCAGCCCATTTATTTTTTGCATTTTGCTTTTTGTCAGCACTGAATTCTTTGGTGTCTTGCCATTTTTCTTGGGTGAATGTTTTGGTCTTATCGACACCTTTTTCAATTTTGTCACCCGCTGTATGAGCAGACTGATTAATGTCTTGTTTTAGATTTTGCAGTACAGACGGTTGATGTGTTTCAACTTTCGCATTGGCTTCTACTGCGGTGTTCGCAAATAGTGGAGTGGTTGCGAATAATGCTGCGGTGATCAGTGTTGTTTTAAATAAAGGTTTCATCTTTGCAATTGTCCTCTTTTATTGAACGCCGCTGTTGCACTCAGCATTTGCGCTTTTGGAGCAGAGGACATCTTAAGAGTAAAAAAAAGCAAATAGTGGTTTTGTGCGATAAGTCACACAATGCGATAACAGCTCAGATACGCGGAAGTTTGAAGTGTGGAAACTTGGTTAAGTTAATGCAGTATTGTAATTTTATGAAAATACAGTGGCTTATATGTGTTTTGCGCGTTGCTGCGGTGTGGTTCTAGTTACGATCTTCATCATAAAAAATAATGGGTTTGAACGGATTATGGTTCAAGATTCAAGGAAAAATGAAACCATACCTCCATTTTGGAGATATGGTTTTTATTATTTATTCACATTGTGTAAGCGCATCTTTTGCAAAATGACCGCGTAATGCAAGGAAATTCTTTTGTACATCCGCCGCATTTAAATCAAAATTGTGCGCTGAACTTGTACCATCTTTAGCAAAGGTTGCTGTACCACCTGAAATTAGGGTTAAGCCTTTAAATGACCATTGTTCAACCGATTTTGCTTCTTCTAAATTGCCTGTAAATTCAATCACGCATTTATCTACAAATTTAGTCAGTTTTGCTTTGTTATCCGTGGTATCTGGGTAGACATCAATGTTTTGAACTTCTTGTAATACACCAGTTTCAAGTTGTGGAATCGTTGGTGCAGATGTACATGCAGAAAGTGTTAGACCCGCAAGACCAGTCAAAAGGAATGCTTTCAATTTCATAAGTTTCATTCTTGTTGAGTGTTGTTGGATTGAGTATAGGGAATTGGTGAATTATTGGCTATAGATTTAAGTCTTAAGCCCAAATTCAACTTCATTCACTTAATATTTAACGTTTATAGGCTGCACTTCCTGGACCAACGGCATTGATGCTGACTTGGCGTGATGGATGGGTGCTTTTTTGATAATACACTTTCGAATTTGGTCCATAAATATTGATTTTATTGACTGATTCTACATAGACCGTTGTATTTGGACCTGCAATAGTAATCATCGGGCAACTGCCTTTTAGAGTAATACGGCTATCTGGAGCAGGAATATTCACTGAGCGTCCTGCGCAATCATAACTTGCAACGGTATCAGGTGAAGAAATGATGATTTGAGAATGAGTCATTTCCGTTCCAGCATTTGCAGAAGAAATAGATAGGATCAATAATCCAAAGCTAAGTAATTTTTTATTCATCATAGGTATTTCATTTTATTCAGGTTGAGTTATTTTTAGCATGCCGAGATTTATTTGCTCAAGTCTTATTCAACTTTATTTAAAACGAGATATTGAGTGCAACAGCAGATCTTTTTCACATTGATGTATTAAGAAGTGATTTAGCTTGGTGATTGATCTCGTATTTCAAACCGTCTCATTGAATTATCAGGACGTTATTCTAAATAACCCATGAAGCCTTAGCTGGTTTATTTAGCGATTAAAGTTTTGGCAAAAAGAACAACAACACAAGGCCACCCAATACTCCACCGATAATGAGCCAATCTTTCTTACGCATATCTGCAACACGAATTACTGAAAAATACAGGCTGCTAAAAAATAGAAAAACGAAGACAAATAGCACGAGGGGATTATTGAATATAAATTTAGTACTGCCCAATAAAACGAAAATGGTTGTGCTCGACAACCAATACACCAAACTTAAAACAAATTTTGAAAGCGTTAAGTAACGCACAGTGCGGTCTAATCTTGGCAAAGTCACCGCAAGGATGACGATTCCAATAAATCCACCCAAAACAGAAATAATCAAAAAGAATAAAGCACCCATATCTGGCTTGTTTGGAATGTATGGATAAACCTTCCAAAGGTAAAAGCTGCATGCCATCAATACTGTATGTAAGATAAAAAGATAGAGATCTGGGCGGTAAGGATGATTGACTGTAATACTTTTCATATATTGTTCTTATCAAAAAATCCCGCTATTTCTAACAGGATTTTACCTAGATTTCAAACGGCATAAAAAAACCCGCTTTAAAGCGAGTTTTTAATTAATGCTTAAACTTAGTGCTGTAACACTGAAATATCAGCCACTTTCGTAAACAAGTCACGAAGTTGTGCAAGCATACGTAAACGGTTTGCTTTTAGGTCAGCATCATCTGCCATCACCATCACACCGTCAAAGAACGCATCAACAGGCGCACGAAGTGCAGCAAGTGCAGACAACGCAGCAGTGTAATCTTTCGCAGCAAATAACGGCTCAACCACAGGTGTGATTTTCGCAAGTTCAGCGAACAATGCTTTTTCAGCATCTTCAACTAAGTTTGCTTCAACGACATTTCCTTCAGGAGCAGCTTCTTTTGCAAGAATGTTTGCAACACGTTTGTTTGCAGCAGCAAGCGCAGCAGCTTCAGGTAAGTCACGGAAATGATTTACCGCATTTACACGTTTATCAAAATCAAGTGGCGATTTTGGAGAAAGTGCTTGAACAGCTTGAATCACATCTACAGCCACGCCTTGGTCTTCGTATTTCGCACGGTAACGACCTTCAAGGAATGCAACAGCATCCGCTAAAGTTTTATCGTGATCTTTAATCACATCGCCATAAGCAGCAAGTGCAAGTTTGATTAGATCTTCAATCGAAACATCTAAATCATTTTCAGTCACAAGACGCAAAATACCAATCGCAGAACGGCGTAATGCAAACGGGTCTTTAGAACCTGTAGGCGCCTGACCAATACCAAAAATACCTGTCAATGTATCTAAACGGTCAGCAAGCGCAAGCGTAGTACCTGTTTTGGTTTTTGGTAAAACGTCACCAGCAAATTTAGGTAAGTATTGTTCACCTAAAGATTCAGCAACTTCATCATTTTCGCCTTCAATACGTGCGTAGTAAGTACCCGCAATACCTTGAAGCTCAGGGAATTCACCCACAAGTTCAGACGTTAAGTCGCATTTTGCAAGGAGGGCAGCTTTTTCAGCATCTGCTGGGTTTGCCCCAGTGATTGCAGAAAGTGCAACAGCCAAAGTCGCAATACGTTCAGACTTGTTCCATAGTGTACCAAGTTCTGCTTGGAAGACCATGTTTGCAAGTTTCTCTTTACGAGATGCAAGCGGTTGCTTTTGATCTTGTAAAAAGAAGAATTCAGCATCTGACAAACGCGGACGTACAACTTTTTCATTACCTTCAATAATTTGAGTCGGATCTTTCGACTCAATATTTGACACTGTAATGAAGTAAGGTTGAAGTTTATTGTCGCTATTCACTAAGCAGAAATATTTTTGGTTGTCCTGCATCGTCGTGATGAGTGCTTCTTGAGGAACAGCAAGGAAGCGTTCTTCAAAGCTTGCACGAAGCGCAACTGGCCATTCAACCAATGCTGTTACTTCGTCACGTAAGTCCGCAGGGACAATCGCAATGGCATTTACTTCATCAGCCAAAGTTTTGACTTGTTGGTCGATGATGGCTTGGCGCTCTTCAAAGTTTGCAATCACTTTTGCAGTACGAAGGGCATCAAGATAAGCATCGGCATTTGCAAGTGTAATTGCTTCAGGCGCATGGAAACGGTGACCATAAGTCACGTTGCCTGCTTGGTGATCCTGAATGGTTGCTTCAATTACATCACTGTCTTTCAACAACACAACCCATTTTACAGGACGTACAAACTCAGTACGGCTTGCAGCAGAACGCATGCGTTTTGCAATTGGCAAGTTGTCTAAAGCGGCTTGTAAAATTTGTGGAAGTAAAACATCAAGGCTTTGACCTTTTACATCTTTTAAGTAGCACACTTTTTCAACTTTACCTGCTTGGAAAGTTGAAACTTGATCAACCGTAATGCCTTGACCGCGCATAAAGCCTTCAAGCGCTTTAGTTGGTTTGCCTTCGGCATCAAACGCTGCTTGTTTAGCAGGGCCGTCGAAACGTTTTTGAGTGTCGGCTTGCGCAGCATCGACATTCACAATTTTAAGTGCAAGGCGGCGTGGTGCTGCATATGCTTCGATTGAATCGAATGCTAGACCTGCGTCTTTTAAGCCTTTTACCGTTTCTGCATGTAGCGCGTCACGTAATTTTTTTAAACTTTTTGGTGGAAGTTCTTCGCAGCCTAATTCGAACAATACTGTATGTTTAGACATTATTTGCTCTCCTTAGATTCTACTTTTGCTTCAGCTTCAACTTGTGCTTTTAACTGAGCTAATACTTCGTCACGTAAAGCAGGTTCTGCCATCGGGAAGCCAAGCTTCGCACGCGCAGCGACATAACTTTGGGCAATCGCACGAGCCAATGTACGTACACGTAAAATATAACGTTGACGTTCAGTTACTGAAATTGCGCCACGTGCATCAAGCAAGTTAAAGCTATGCGATGCTTTAATTACTTGTTCATAGGCAGGCAGTGGAAGTTCAGCTTCCATTAAACGAGTCGCTTCAGCTTCATAGAAGTCGAATAATTCAAACATTTTTTCAACGTTGGCATATTCGAAGTTATAAGTTGATTGTTCAACTTCATTTTGGTGGAACACGTCACCGTAAGTTACTGTACCGAATTGACCTTTGGTCCAAACCAAGTCGTAAACTGAGTCTACACCTTGCAAGTACATCGCAAGACGTTCAAGACCGTAAGTGATTTCGCCAGTTACAGGGTAGCATTCAACACCACCGACTTGTTGGAAGTAAGTGAACTGAGTCACTTCCATACCGTTTAACCAAACTTCCCAACCTAAGCCCCATGCGCCAAGTGTTGGAGATTCCCAGTTGTCTTCCACGAAACGAATGTCGTGAACAAGGGTATCAATACCAATGGCTTTTAATGAATCTAAGTACAACTGTTGGATGTTGTCTGGGTTTGGCTTCAACACGACTTGGAATTGGTAGTAGTGTTGTAGGCGGTTTGGGTTCTCACCATAACGGCCATCTTTAGGACGACGAGAAGGCTGAACATAAGCCGCGTTCCAAGTTTCAGGGCCTAAAGCACGTAGGAAAGTTGCAGTGTGGAAAGTACCTGCACCCATTTCCATATCGTAAGGTTGTAACACTACACAACCTTGTTCAGCCCAGTAGTTTTGTAAGGCAAGAATTAAGCCTTGGAAGGTATCAATATGCGATATGGCGCGACTCATGGTCATCCACTTAAAATTAGATAAAAATTGTGCTCAATTATAAGGATTTTGGGGGTGTGTGGCAAAGGGTTAATCATTCTTGAATCAAGCTTTGATGTTTTAATGATGCGCAGAATTTTATATTTTCCTATTGTACAGAATAAAAACGAAGTTACTTGTGGCATAAAGTGGATGAATAAATTGAATGATGAGCGATAACAATGTTTAAGAAGTCTTTTATTGTGATAAGTATGGTGCTATCTGCCTGTAGTACGACGCCTGTAGCTTTGTATTCAGATTCATCACTTCACGCTTCAAAAATTGCGACTATTACAAATTCTTGCAACGCAGAATGTAAGAAGGTGATTAAACAGCAGTTAGTGGTCAGCTCAAAGTATCAAATGAGCGAAGGTCTTTTGCTTGAGGTCAATGGTCAGCAGGGGACTCGAAAAGTCACACGAGGAATGGCTTTTGACTCACCTATTCACGGACGGTTTACCACCGCTGTAGAACAGGGAAAAACTGAGCTCGTCATTGATCATAATTCACAGCTAGTTATCGCTCGTCCAGCTCGATTCACAGTTGATTTATTGGGTGGGCATAATTATGTGATTGGACGTATTCGAGTTGAACGAATCCCTTCGGCTTATTATGAATGGTTTCCTATTGTGTATGATGAAACAGCTCAGAAAATTATTTATGGCAGTGAAGATTTAATTGATCAAGATGAATAAGCTGACCGCCTAAATGTTCCTTTGTTTTAGTGAGTACAGATGTGAGCGCTGATAGATTTTTTATTTTAATTATCAGTAATATATAATGAGAATTTTAGGCTCATTTCTTGGGATAAAACTACGCAAGTAAGCGGCGTATACATCATTCAAAAGAATCAAAAGTAAAATTTATAAGATAAAGATGTAAGTTGAATACATCTTATTGCTTGCATGGCTTTATAATTGCCACATCTCGCAAAACAACAAACAAGGTATCTCGTGTTTCACGCAAAATCAGCTTGGCTTAATACGCTTAAACCCAACTTTAAAGTTTTACCATTAAAAGATCGCATCCTATGTGGGGTAGGTGCTTTGCTTGGCTTGAGTATTTCTTCGCTGATTAGTTGGTTAGCGCTAGGTGACTTAAATGCATGGTATATCGCCCCGATGGGCGCATCGTCTGTGCTGCTCTTTGCTGTACCTGCTAGTCCTTTGGCACAGCCGTGGAATATGGTGGTCGGTAATAGTCTTGCGGCTTTGATTGGCGTGACTTGTGCGATGTATATTCCTAATTTAACCGAAGCTTTTAGTATCGCAGTTGCATTAGCGATTATCTTAATGATGACCACGGACTCATTGCATCCACCGAGTGGGGCAGTAGCGATTACCGCGGTATTAGGCGGAGAGGCAGTCCATGATTTAGGCTACGCCTTTCTCTTCTATCCAGTGCTTTTAAATTCGGTACTGCTGATGGTGGTTGCTATTATTTATAACCGATTACTAGGTAAGCAGTATCCACAAAAAGCACAAGTTAATACACGGACGACAGATCCAACACCGACACAAAAAGTGTCGATTCAACCTGCGGATATTCAGCAAGTCTTAGAACAGCAAAGTCAGTTACTCGATATCAGTGAATACGACCTACAAAAAATCATTTTAGAAGCACAGCAGTTAGCTAGTCGTCGTGGTCTAAGCCAGTTTCATTGTCGTGATCTCATGAGCCAGCAAGTGATTAGCTTGCGTGCAGAAGATGATATTCAGTCAGCGTTGGAAAAGTTTAAACAAGTCAATTTGATGAGTTTGCCTGTGGTGAGTGATTTGGATCGCTTGGTGGGAAATTTGGCTTTATATGATGTGGTGGAATGGTTTAAACGGGCCGCAGACCCCAAAGCCAGTTGGGAAAATCACGTTTATCAAATTATGAATCCCAAAGTGGTGACCGTGCAGCCGGATCAACCCATTCAAGATTTAGTGCCTTATTTTGTGGAAAGATCTTTTAATTATATTCCAGTCGTTGAGCAAAAACGGTTGGTGGGAATGATTAGCCGTGCCGATATGATTGCCGCCTTATATCAACAGCTAAATCAGCAAACAAAATCTTAAGCCTTAAACTTTGATTTAAATTCATCAGACTTAAATATGGCTTTGCCAATATATAGGCAAAAAAAAGCTACGGAATCTTGGGGGAGAAACCGTAGCGACCAACTGGGTCAAAGGATTTTAACGTCTGTCATCATTCACAGTACGAATAGGGTCTGAATAGCCATTGGTACGGAAAAAGTTATCTTGTGCTTTAGGCATGACTAACCATAAAACCAAGTACACCAAAATACCGGGAAAGGCTGCGCTTAAGCATGATACAAAGATAAAAATAATACGCAGTAAATTTGCGTTCCAACCAAAACGTTCAGCAATACCCCCCATCACACCAGCAATTATGTTAGAGCGGTTTGAGCGATATAAACCAACATTGGCCATTCAGGTCTCCTTCAAAAAAGAATAAATTTGAATATTTCCAAATTCATATTATAGAAATGGTGACAAGCTTTGCGATTTAAAGGGTGCAGAAAAAAAATTAAGTAAAGTTATGTAATTTGAAGAATTGGTTTGATTAGTTTGCCTTTAAAATAGCTTGAGTATTAATTAAATATCAACGATAACAATGAGATATGATTAACATATATCGCAAATATATGTATACAGCGTTGATTTTTTGATTACAATATTAAGTCAGCAAGAACTGAAAAAACCAATGAATGATTGGTCTTGGCACATTATATGAAAACATCGGCTTCACCTTTTTTGATGAAATTTGCATATCTTTCAGTGTTTGCAGGAGTGTTCAGCCTCTCTTTTATTGGTTGTAGTCCAACGCATCAACCCGCAGCGGAAAAGGGTGAAAGTTCAGCATCAACTGTCGCATCGGAAGTTCAAGCGAAGCAAGATCATGGAAAAAAATTAATCCAAGTGGCAGGGCAGGCGACATTGCCGAATGACGAGGACATAAAGTCAGCTCCTGTTCCTGAGCATGCCAAAATTTTTATTGGACGTTTTCATGCCAAAGTAAAATGCGATGACAGTTTTATTCCATGCCCAGAAGGCGATGCGGAGTTCATTCTTAACTTATTGCCAGATGGCACGGTACACCGCAGTATTATTCAAATTGGTAAAGTGTTTGCTGAAAAAACCAATACGCCAGGCATTAATGTGAAATACCGTAAGGATACGTGGAGTGTTAATGAAGCACATACCGAGCTGGTGGTTCATCGAAAAGAAGGCGTGAATTTCTATTATCATGTGATTAATGAAAATAAAATCACCATGGATTTAGACAAAATTCGTCAAGGTGAAGTCGACCGAAATCAGGAATTATTTTCTAAAGGCTATCCTCAGCCTCAACATGCCTATACCTTGGTGAAAGACCCAAATTAAATACTGCGAATGAAGTAAATAAAATTATAAATTGCGTTTGAGTGTCGGCGTGAAATTCGTAGTTCTTGGCTAATCGAATGGAATTAGCTAAAAAAAATTGAATTATTAATACGATATAGAATTGGTGGGTTGTGTGGGGTTCGAACCCACGACCAATAGATTAAGAGTCTACTGCTCTACCAACTGAGCTAACAACCCTGAGAAAATTTTAAAAGAGCATTTTAAAATTTTAGCAAGATAAACGAAGCGCGTAGTTTTGAATACTAGGGAATATTTGTTATCTAAAATTTTTCAGGTCAAATACTTCATCTAGCAAGACAAGAATGATACTTCGCAACATCGCTATAGCAAAATTTCGAGAATGGCGAATCAAAACCAGTAATGGTGATGGTTTGTCTTGGTCGGAACCTGCAGGTTTCTTTTTCTTCAACTGCCGGAAGAAAGAAGCCCTAAGAAAGAATGGTGGGTCGTCCGCGACTCGAACGCGGGACCAATAGATTAAAAGTCTACTGCTCTACCAACTGAGCTAACGACCCTTAGGGGGTATGCACAAGATTGTAATCTAAAACTGGCATTTTAGAAAGATGGTGGGTCGTCCGCGACTCGAACGCGGGACCAATAGATTAAAAGTCTACTGCTCTACCAACTGAGCTAACGACCCATCTTGTGGTATCGAAGGAAATGGTGGGTCGTCCGCGACTCGAACGCGGGACCAATAGATTAAAAGTCTACTGCTCTACCAACTGAGCTAACGACCCATTTCGCTTGATGGTGCGTATTGTAGCAAGATCTGCTTCAAGCGCAAGTAAAAAATCATAAACTTGCTTGTGTTTGATTATAAATACAACAAAGTAGCTCATTTTAGCGGATATCTGTCGCTAAAATGAGCGCTATTTGCTTAAAAACGGTATTTATATGCCTGAATATTGGCATAAATTTCAGGAGTTAAATCACAGTAAGCAGTTGCATTTGGCAGCAATACCAATAAACGTTCATCAGTTTGCTGAGGATCAAAAGCTTGTTCTTTCAGCTTGTTTTTTTGGTATTTAAATGTGCCTGTGGTTTCGACTTTTTTCTGTACACGTAAAAATACTGGCACGGCATAAGCTGGTAAGCATTTTTTAAATTGTAGAACCATTTCACTACAATCTTGTTCGTTGAGTTCGGCACCGTCGGTGAGCGTGATGGCAGCCATACCTGCACGGCCATTTGTATCTGGAATTTCTACGCCATAAACCACAGCTTCAGCAATTTTATCGTACTCACTCACCATATTTTCAACTTCAGTGGTTGAAACGTTTTCACCTTTCCAGCGGAAAGTATCACCTAGACGGTCGACAAATTGTGCATGGCGGAAGCCAATGTCACGAACCAAGTCGCCAGTGTTGAAGTATGAATCACCATGCTTGAATACATCTTTCATAATGACGGATTTGTTTTTTTCCGTGTCGGTATAGCCATCGAAAGGTGAGCGACGGGTAATTTTACCGATGAGTAAGCCAACTTCGCCTTTTTTAACTTTAATGCAGCGACCTTTAGCATCATGTACAGCTTCATTTTTTTCTTTATCAAACTGAATAATCGCATAAGGCGTTGGTGAAAAACCAACGGTATTGTCGAAGTTAAACACATTACTAAAGCCGACGTTGCCTTCACTTGAAGCATAGAGTTCAAGGACTTCTTCGACCCCAAAGCGTTCTTTAAACTTATCCCAAATGTTTGGTCGCATGCCGTTACCAATCATTTTTTTCACACGATGGCCTTTTTCAAGGTCTGAATGTGGAGCATCCATCAAATAGCGGCAAAGCTCGCCCACATAGCCAATGGCTGATGCATCAAATTTTTGTACATCTTTCCAAAATGAAGAGGTCGAGAACTTGCGACGCAGGGCAAGGGTGGCGCTACCGGCAATCACCCCACACCAACAAACTACAGTGCCTGTAGCGTGATAGAGCGGCAAAGTTACGTACATCACATCATCTTTATTCAGATTAAGGACGTGACCATATGTTCCATAAGCCAAAGTCCAACGGCTGTTGGTGAAAATCACCGCTTTAGGTAAGCCTGTTGTCCCAGAGGTGTAGATATAAAATAGGCCGTCTTTGCCTTTTACACTTGCAGTGGTGGGTGTGTTGAATTTTGGAAATTCATCAATCGCTTCTGCAAGGTTTAAGAAGCCTTTCGGTGCTTGACCAGCATCTACACGAGTGGCTTGATCTGCGAACCAATGTAAACGATCTGCAGCTACACTGAGATCATCACGAATCTCTTCTACAGCTTGACGGCATTCTTCGCCCACAATTACCGCAATTGGGTTCACTAAGTTGATGCTGTGTGTCAGGACTTTGCCGACTTGTGATGTATTGACCAAAGCACTGGTGACGCCAATTTTGGCTAAAGCCACGATGGTTGCCACGAGTTCAGATCGGTTTTCGATCATCACTGCAATCACATCACCTTTTTTTGCACCGAGTGCAAGGTAATAGTGACCAATTTGATTGGCCCATTCATTTAATTCGTTATAGGTATATTTTTGCTCTTCAAAATAAAGTGCATAACCCTTGGGATTACGCTTTACGGCTTTTTCAAATGCAATTCCCAAGCCTGCGGAAGTATTTGGGGTACGTAAATAGGCTTGCTTTAGACCACTCAACAGGTTGGGTACTTTGCTAATGAACGCGGGAATTTTTGCTGCAACATCAGCAATCCCAATAAGGTCGTGTTGTGTAGTTTGGCTCATGTGAATCCTATTTATTTTTCGTAATCCGATACGGTCTATTTCTTTGCAATGAAATTTGCAGCAAATTCTACAATTGTCTTTTAATCGTTTCGATCTAGTGCAATCAACCTAATTTGACAAAAGTATCAAAAAAAAACCAGTCACCGAAATGACTGGATTTTTTTATTCACCTGCAAAATAGCAAATTACTGCTCAGTTGCGGTGTTTGCTTTTTTCGGTGGACGACCGCGAGGACGACGAGGGCGTGCAGGTTTTTCACCTTCAGCGGCCGAGTTTTCGTCTACAGGAACCTCAACTTTCTTTTCCGCTTCAACGGCTTGAGCTTTTTCTTCTACTGGTTTAGTAGGAGCTTCAGACACTTCTTCCGTCTTTTCAGGCTGCGCACTCACATCCAGTTCAGCTTGAACGGGTGTCAGTACTTCAGCTTGAACGGGTTCAGGTGCTTCAGTTTGACCTGCAACGTCGGATACATTGGCTTCAACTGTAGCAGCTTTAGCTTCTGCAACTACAGGCGCCTCAATAGTAGTGTCTGCGACAGGCGTAGCTTCCACCTCAGCATGTGCTTTTGCTTGGTCTTGTTTCGCTTGTTCAGCGGCAAGTTTAGCAAGGCGACGACGCTCACGTGGGTCATTAGCAACACGTTTATCTGACACAGGCTTTGGTGGTGTCAAATCCAACATTGGCGCTGGTTCAGCTTCAGGTGCAGCTTTTGCAACTTGAACATCACGAGTGACAGGCTTTTTCTCTACAGCTGTTTCAGCTGCAGGTGCAGTCAAAGTTGCGGCATATTCTTCCGTGAATTTTTGCAATGCACGGTTGAATGTTGGAATTAAGCCAAATTGCTCAATCAGTACTGAGCAGTCTTCGCCGTATACATGCTTAATCAAGCTGCTTATAGTGTATTGACCTAGTGTCGGCACTTGAGATGGCGAAATTTTCGGAGCCTGTGCTTGTTGAGCACGAGCTTCACGCTGTTCACGGCGGCGCTGACGAGGGTCATTGCTTGCACGAGACGGTTTTTGCTGCGCATGCTGTGGTTTATGCGCTGCTTCTTTTGTTTCAGTCGCAGGTTTTTCCACTTTTTCTGCTTCAACGACAGCGGCTTTTTGGACTACTGGGGTTTCTACAGGTTTTTCAACTGCTGGGGTAGTATTTAGCGCTACGATTTCGCTTTGAGCTTGATCAACATTTACTACAAGTGCTGTTGGCATCACGTCTTGACGTGGTGCATCAACAACTTCAACTTTAGGTTGACGTTGATTGCGGTTTTCAGGTTGTTGCTCAGTTGCAACTTCCTGAGCAATCGCTTGCTCGTTCAATACGCTTTGATCGCGGTGGCGATTTGGGCGATTTGGACGTTGTTGGTTGTTGCGGTCACGACGTGGAACAGACTGCGGTTGCTCATTATTTTGAACATCTTGCTGTACTTGTTCGTTGTTGTGTTGACGGCGTGAGTTACGGCGGTTTTCACGTTGGTCTTGACGGTTGTCTTGGCGCGGTTCTTGACGTTCAGAACGTTGCTCTTGGCGTTCGTTTTGACGTGCTTCGTTATTACGCTGTTCTTGACGGTCTTGACGTGAAGGTTGTAACACTTCTTCATGAACTTGATGCGATTGAGCTTCTTGTTCACGTGGTTCTTTATGCTTAGTACGCTTTTTGTTGTGACGTTTTTCTTCACGGTCAGCTTTTTCTGAATGGCTGTCACGTTCTTGTTTGTGCACAACAGAAGAAGGCGCAAGGTAAGCATTATTGTCTACGACAATAACAGGCGCTGCCGATGCAGGGGTAATTTGACCAAACTGGCCACGGCTTGCAGCACCGCTATTTACCATTTGTTCAATTGCAGCAGCGGCATTGTTTGCAGTACGCGACTGGTCAACGGTTGCAGCTTGTTTTTGAACAAATAAGTTTTCTAACCATGCACATGGACTAGATGATGCTGCAGGAGCGGCAACTTGTGCTGGTGCTTGTTGAGCAGCAACGGGTTGTTGCTTATTCTTTTTGTGGCCTTTTTCTTGTTGTTGTACAGGTGCTTGTTGCTGAGCAGCAGCGGCCTGTTCTTCACCTAAATGCCATTCAGATGCTTCGTAACCCAATTCTTTTTCGCTAGAACGTGTCGCTTCAGTGCGTTCATAGCTTGTAGGTGCAAAACCTTCAGGGTTATACGAAATTTCGTAATGTGGTGTTTCTAGGTGAGGGTGTGGAAGTACAGTCACACGAACATTTGAAGTTTGTTCAAGATATACAAGGCTGTGACGCTTTTCATTCAATAAGAATGCAGCAATTTCAACAGGCACTTCAACTTGAACTTCACCATGACGTTCGCGTAGCGCAATTTCTTCCACTTTACGCATAATTGAAAGTGATAAAGAACGTAGGTCACGTACCATACCTGTGCCATGACAGCGTGGGCACACATAACCAGTGGCTTCTTCAAGCGATGGACGTAAGCGTTGACGGCTCATTTCCATCAAACCAAAGCGTGACAATTGACCGAATTGGATACGCGCACGGTCACTTTGTGTTGCTTCACGAAGTTTAGCTTCAACCATACGTTGGTTACGGTCTTTGGTCATGTCGATGAAGTCGATCACAACCAAACCACCGATATCACGTAAACGTAATTGGCGAGCAATTTCTTCTGCTGCTTCAAGATTGGTATTGAGCGCTGTATCTTCTACGTCGCTACCACGTGTTGATTTTGCAGAGTTAATATCAATTGAAACCAATGCTTCAGTTTGGTCAATCACAATTGAACCACCAGAAGGAAGTTTTACTTCACGCTCATAGGCCGTTTGGATTTGACTTTCGATACCAAAATGAGCAAATAACGGTTCATTTAAAGTATAAGTTTTTAATTTGTCGATTTGACGTGGCATCACAGCTTTAACAAAGTTATATGCTTCGTTATACGCTTGCTCAGAGTCAATCAGAATTTCAGCAACATCATCACGTAAATAGTCACGAATCGCACGTGTAACCACACCGGCTTCTTGGTGAACCAACATTGGTGATGGACCTGAACTTGATGTGCTTTGGATTTGTGCCCAAAGGTCAAGCAAGTGTTGCAGGTCAAGTTGCAGTTCTTCTTGAGAACGACCAATACCTGCAGTACGTACAATTACGCTCATGCCACGAGGGACATTTAAAGACGCCAACATTTCTTTCAATTCTTCACGAACTGAACCTGAAATTTGACGGCTAATACCGCCACCTTTCGGGTTGTTTGGCATCAATACCAAATAACGACCAGCAAGTGAGATAAATGTAGAAAGGGCAGCACCTTTATTACCACGTTCTTCTTTTTCCACTTGAACCAAAAGTTCAGTGCCTTCAGTGATCAATTCGCGGATGTTTGAAGTTTGGCGAGGATCTGCTTTGTAATAAGAATTGGCAATTTCGCGCATCGACAAGAAGCCTTGACGACCTGCACCGTATTCAACAAATACAGCTTCTAATGAAGGTTCTACGCGGGTCACATGACCTTTATAGATATTCGATTTTTTTTGTTCACGGGTACGATTCTCTAAGTCAAAATCGTAAAGACGCTGACCAGTGACAAGTGCAACGCGAATTTCTTCGGCATGTGTTGCATTAATCAACATACGTTTCATGGGTGTAACACCTAATAGTGATACACAGAAGAACATCGCCTGACTCGTAGCGAGCATCAGATAGCATGGATCAAGTTGCACAGATCGAAAAACATCATCTGTGCATGTGTACCGACCTTCTTTGGGTGGGCAACGATTTTTGATTCACGTATTGATGATGGCAATACGGCTTCAATCTTTTAAACGATTAAAGTCACCTGAACGCGTTTCACTGGCGGACAAACGGTGCATTGGATGTGAGTAACTTTCACTGTCACATTGCTCGAAGAGCATCTATTCATATCTGATAGAGCGTCTTGATACGGAATTATCATCGTACCTTTACAAACTGTGCAGATCCAATGCATCAAACGTTGTGGCCTGAACACGATTTCCAGGGAGCGACTGGTCTGATGTGTATCAGTTTACGTTTAAAAACCAACCTTGGTTGGCACATATTTTTTTGGGGCAAACTGTTTTATGTACCTACGGCACAATTAAACGCAACAGTTTGCAGTTTTGCCGATATAATAAGCCTTCGGCGTCGGCATAATTCTTTTGGGACCTTTCCGAGCTAAATGAGTAATTGCTTGAAAGTTCAATGACAGTAAATACTGAAATGAATCAACTTTTACTCAGTTACGGTGGTTTCCGTGCGCTGACTATATCAAACCTTGCATCATCTGCCTATGGGCTAAGCTTATGTTTCTTGCGAAAAGTATAGCTTAAATGATCAATTTTTAATCAATTTTAGTATTTTTTTAGGTCACAGTAACTGTATGAATTCTACGCAAGAATGGCAAAGCGTCACCTGGTTTGAAGTGGACGAGCATCAGGCGGGTCAACGTATTGATAATTTCCTGTTTAGTCGTCTGAAAGGTGTGCCTAAAAGTCGCATTTATCGTCTGATTCGTGAAAGCCAAGTCCGCGTCAATAAAAAACGCGTCAAAGCGGAAACCAAACTCAATATTGGTGACCAAGTTCGAGTTGCTCCAATTCGTTATGAGCAAAAAGATGAGTCTGCGGTTCCCGTATCGGACAAAGTGGCACAAAGTTTACTGAGCCGTGTGGTGTACGAAGATGAAGGCTTAATGGTGGTAAACAAACCTTCTGGTATTGCTGTTCACGGCGGTAGTGGTGTGGCGTATGGCTTGATCGAAGGCTTACGTGCCGCAACAGGGAAGAAATACCTTGAGCTGATTCACCGAATTGACCGCGACACTTCTGGTTTGGTGATGATTTCGAAAAAACGTAGTGTGTTAAAAAGCCTGCAAGACATGTTACGTGAGCACAAAATCCAAAAAACTTATGCTGCTGTGGTGAAAGGCGTGGTGAGTCTGGATAAGCAGCTGATTGATCAGCCTTTGCATCGTTACGAACTGGCAAATGGCGAGCGTCGTGTTCGTGTATCACCTAAAGAAGGTAAAGAGTCGAAGACGCTGTGGAACGTGAAAGAACGTTTTATGCATGCCACATTGGTGTATGCGTCTCCACTTTCGGGCCGTACCCATCAGATCCGTGTACATGGTTTAAGTATTGGTCATCCATTGGTGGGCGATGAAAAATACGGTCATGAAACTGAATACCGTGGTCCAAAGCCACGTCGTTTATGTCTGCATGCTATGCGTTTAGAAATTCCGGGTTACCAAACCATTGAAGCGCCATTGCCAGAAGATATGCAAAGCCTTGTGGCGCAGCTACGCGCGCAAAAAGCCGACAAAGTGGTGAAGTCTTCGGAAGATGACGAGTAAGTTTTAAATATTAGACTTCTCCCCCCTGAGCAGGACTGCTTCGTAAGTTTTCTTTCTCCCTCTCCTTTAAGGAGAGGGCCGGGGTGAGGTAAATAAATTGATGCACTCCAGAATCTGAATTACCAAACACTGAATCAAATCTAGGAAAACGTATGAACTCAGCTGTAAAACTAGTCATTTTCGATTGGGATGGCACTTTATTTGATTCTGTGGGTCAAATTGTAGCGAGTTTAAAATTTGCAGCAGATCAATATTCACAGCCGCTGACCGATGCTGATGCGAAAAGCATTATTGGTTTAGGTCTGCCGGAAGTCGCACAGCGGTTATTTCCGACGGTTCCTGAATTGCACAGCGACATTTTGCAAAGTTATGCCGATCACTATGTGGCCCATTCCAAAGGGGATATGTGGTTTGATGGTGTCGCGGATATGTTGCAGGAATTACGCGATGCCGGTCTACAATTGGCTGTTGCAACAGGAAAAAGTCGTAAAGGTCTAGACCGTGTCTTGGCTCAAACGCAAAGTCATGAGTTGTTTCGTGCGACACGTGCAGCCAGTGAAACCAAATCTAAGCCAGATCCGTTGATGTTGGCAGAAATTTTGGCGGAAACAGGACTACGTGCCGATCAAGCCATTATGGTTGGTGATACGTCGTATGATTTAGAAATGGCCCTCAATATTCAGATGCCACGTGTAGGTGTGAGCTATGGGGTGCATACGGTTGAAACCCTGCAACATTTTCACCCCCTACATATTGCACATACAGTCGATGATTTGGCGGAATTTCTACTGGAACACGTTAAATTGCGTCTCGCTGTCTAGTTGCGGATACAAACGAGTAAAAAGGTGAAACTGGTTTTCACCTTTTTTATTGCCAATCATAGGGGGTAATACATCATTCATCTTTTTTGAGAAGTATTGAACTGAATTATTTTAAAAAACTGATAACACTAGATTTTTTAACAATAACAAGCGGTCCTCAAGCTGATTTATCTGTGTAGTTTGGCGCGACTATTTGCTTTTTTAGCACAAGCCAGGATAGGGTTTTGTTTGAATTTTATGATTTATCTTGTTGTTATTTATTGAATTATTTTTATTTGAAGAAAGTGGCGTACTTAATTTATCATAATTGAACATTGTTATTCGGGTATTAGGCTGACGCTAAAATAATCTTTCAATCTTATCTTTTAGTCGTATAAGCCAAGTTTTTTGGTCGAGATTCAGATTTAAGGACGAAAAAAATAGTGAATTTTATTTAATTATTTTGACTTAAGTTTTTGAATATTAATAATAAATAATGATTAATTTATAGCTAATAGCTATAGTCATAAATAAAATAAGTATTGGTATTCACTTTCTAAAATCTCGATGCTAAATGCATCTAAACATAACGTGTAGTATGTCAAGTGAAATGCTTTAGGCGAATCCTGACATGACTTTCATCACTTTGATTTTGATGGTGATCGGGATGAAACACGTTGTGCATCCAATTTTTGCAGTTTAAGGAAACATTGATGTCGAATTCTGCTGTTGTTGAATCAGTTGCGCAAGCATTACGCGATGCGGAAGTAAATCAGGCTGCGATTGCACCGATCCGTCCACAACTTGGTGGTGAAAGTGCTGATGTAGATATTGCTTATGCCGTTCAAGAAGTGAATACCAAACGTGCGGTGGCAGAAGGTCGTCGCCTTGTAGGTCGTAAAATTGGCTTAACTTCAAAAGTTGTACAAGCGCAGTTAGGCGTTGATCAACCTGACTTCGGTATGTTGTTTGCTGACATGGCGTATGGCGATGGTGAAGAAATCCCTGCTGGTTTATTGATTCAGCCAAAAGTTGAAGCAGAAATTGCTTTGGTGATTAACCAAGATTTGACCAAAGAAAAACACACCTATGCAGACATTATTAGTGCAACAGAATATGCACTGCCTGCAATTGAAGTGGTCGATAGCCGTATCGAAAACTGGAAAATCTCGTTGATTGATACTGTGGCAGATAACGCATCTTCAGCAGGTTTTGTACTGGGTTCTAAGCCTGTAAAACTTGCAGATCTTGACCTTGTAAATTGCAAAATGGTCATGACGCGTGGTGAAGAAGTAGTTTCACAAGGTGTGGGTAAAGCATGTCTTTCTAACCCATTAAATGCAGCAGTGTGGTTGGCTGACGAAATGGTTCGTCGAGGTCGTCCATTGCTTGCAGGTGACATCGTATTGACCGGTGCTTTAGGCCCAATGGTTGTGGCAAATCCTGGTGATGAATTCAAAGTTGAAATTGAAGGCTTTGGTTCTGTGACTGCAGCATTTGCAGCGAAATAAGCTTGGGTTTTACGGAATTTTTAAGAGTACGCATTCATGAAAAAGATTAAATGTGCATTGATCGGTCCAGGGAACATTGGTACTGACTTGCTTTACAAACTTCAACGCAGCGAATTTTTAGAACCAGTATGGATGGTTGGTATTGACCCGACGTCTGAAGGTTTGGCTCGCGCTGCTAAAATGGGTTTAAAAACCACTGCTGAAGGCGTAGATGGTTTACTTGCACACGTAATTGAAGACGACATTAAAATCGCATTTGATGCAACTTCTGCCTATGTTCATGCTGAAAACAGCCGCAAATTAAATGAACTTGGCGTGTTAATGATTGACTTAACACCTGCTGCAATCGGTCCATTCTGCGTACCACCAGTAAACTTAGAAGCGTTATTGGACGCAGGTGAAGTTCCGAACGTCAACATGGTGACATGTGGTGGTCAGGCAACGATTCCTATGGTTGCTGCGATTTCACGAGTTCAGCCTGTTGAATACGGCGAAATCATTGCAACAGTTTCAACAAAATCTGTGGGTCCAGGTACACGTAAAAACATCGATGAATTTACCCGTACCACTGCAGGTGCGATTGAAAAAGTCGGTGGTGCTAAAGCAGGTAAAGCGATCATCATCATTAACCCGGCTGAGCCACCATTGATGATGCGTGATACTGTGCACTGTCTTGTTGAAGGTGAGCCAGATCAAGCTGCGATCACTGAATCAGTGCATGCGATGATCAAAGAAGTTCAAAAATACGTACCAGGTTACAAACTGGTGAATGGTCCTGTATTTGACGGTAACCGTGTTTCAATCTTCCTGGAAGTTGAAGGCCTGGGTGATTACCTGCCTAAATATGCCGGTAACCTTGACATCATGACTGCAGCTGCTGCGCGTACCGCAGAAATGTTTGCGGAACGCGTTTTAAACTCAGTTGAAGCATAAGGAGCGTCTTCATGTCTAAGATTATTATTAATGATATGACTTTACGTGATGGCATGCACCCAATGCGCCATCAAACTACACCTGAACAAATGGTTGCCATTGCAACTGCTTTGGATGATGCAGGTGTACCTTTAATCGAAGTTACGCATGGTGACGGCTTAGGCGGTAACTCTGTGAACTATGGTTTTGCAGCAGCAACCGATGAAGAATACCTAAAAGCGGTGATTCCAAACCTGAAACAGGCGAAAGTATCTGCACTTTTACTTCCTGGTATTGGTACGGTTGACCATTTGAAAATGGCACATGATGTTGGTGTAGCAACCATTCGTGTTGCAACGCACTCAACTGAAGCTGACGTTTCTGAACAGCACATTACTGCTGCACGTAAACTTGGCATGGACACTGTGGGCTTCTTGATGATGGCGCACATGGCGACACCAGAGAAATTACTCGAAGAAGCACAAAAAATGGTGTCTTACGGTGCAAACTGTATTTATGTAACAGACTCTGCAGGTTACATGCTTCCTCAAGATGTAACTGACCGTGTAGGTATCTTACGTGCAAACTTGGGTTCAGAGATTGAGCTCGGTTTCCATGGTCACCACAACTTAGGTATGGGCGTAGCAAATACGGTTGCTGCTGTTGAAGCTGGCGCGATTCGTGTCGATCTTGCATCTGCAGGTCTAGGTGCGGGTGCAGGTAACACACCACTTGAGTTATTCGTGGCTGTTGCGAACCGTATGCAAATGGAAACTGGCGTTGACTTGTTTAAAGTACAAGACATTGCTGAAGACCTTGTTATTCCAATGATGCACAACCCGATCCGTGCTGACCGTGATGCAGCAACTTTAGGTTATGCAGGTGTGTATTCTTCATTCCTATTGTTCGCAAAACGCGCTGAAGCGAAATACGGCGTATCTGCTCGTGAAATTCTTCTTGAGCTTGGTCGTCGTGGTACGGTTGGTGGTCAAGAAGACATGATCGAAGATTTAGCTTTAACAATGTCTAAAGCACGTGAATTACAAGCTTAATATTACTTAAGCAAAGTTCACTAAAAAGCACTCCATTTGGGGTGCTTTTTTTGTTTATCGCACATGAATTTTAGACAAGAGGCTGATGTTGTCGATTGGCCGATGATGTTGTTAAAAAGAGATTTTGCATGTCATAACAGCGTCATTGTGTGCTGAAACAATTCAACTTAATAAAACTGTTGAAAAATATGTTATTTTTTTGATCTAAACATTTGAAATTAATAGTTTTAATATATTATATTATTTGTTTTAAATATAAGTTTGGGGGCGAGATTAGGCCTCTGTTTTAAGGTGTTAAACTTAAAAGCAATAAGTAGCGTGTAGAACTTAATTAAAAACTTTAAAAAATAATTTTAACCATGATAAAACATTTACTTATTTAAACCATGTGGTAAATAAAGTGGAAAACAGTTATTGCTGAAAACTCTAAACAAAATCAGTCAAAATTACGCAATGAATCAGGATGAGATATTCATCGAAAAAACTTAATACTGTGGTCTGATTTCTCAAACTCGCATTGTTCAGCATGATAGCACCATAGCTTAATTTGATGATTTAGGAAGAGAGCCATGCGTCGTCAAAACTTATGGATAGCAATGCTTGCTGCGACAGCAACTTTAGGGACAACTGCATCTCATGCAGACTTTATTGGCGACAGTCAGGTTCAATTGAAATTTAAAAATTTCTATTTAGACCGTCAAATTGAAGATACGCCAAACAAAAACTGGGGTTCATGGAGTCAAGGCATCACACTGGATGCCAAATCAGGTTATCAGGATATTGGCGCGGGCATTCAAGTCGGCGCGGACCTGCTGGTACAGCATGCCTTTAAACTCAATGGCCGTGATACCAATGCAGACTTTATTTTGCCGCACGATGGTAAAGAATCAAAAGATAACTTTGGTAAAGTGGGTGTGACCCTTAAAGCCAAAGTGTCAAAAACTGAATTGAAAGTGGGCGAGCTATTGCCGGTATCTCCAGTGCTAGTATTTGATCCATCACGTCAGTTGCTGACTACTTACAGCGGTGCATGGCTGGAGTCGAAAGACCTGAAAGATACCAAGTTGACCGTGGCTTATATTGACGGTATTAATAATCGTTATGATAACCAGTTCCGTGATTTAACTTTATTTTCACCAGGTAAAGAGCTGCCGAATGGAAAAATAGGTCATTTTGACAACGGTCCAGCATCTGACGGGATGTATATTGCGGGGATTGATCACCAATTTACGCCTGAAATTGGTGGTAGCTACTGGTATGCCGATGTACAGGATATCTACCAACAGCACTATATAGGTGCGAACTACAAAACTAAACTGGGTGAAAAAGTCAAGTTAGACAGTCATATCCGCTATTTTGATAACTCGGATTCGGGTGACAAGCTCTATGGTGAAATTGATAACCAAGCGTTGTCGGTGGGGGCGAAAGTGAATTATGGCTCACATACATTTGGTTTAGGTTATCAACAAATGTTTGGTGATAATGCATTCCCAACACTGGGTGGATGGGTGCCGCAGCCGTACTTAGTCAACTGGGGTATAGCAACATTTACTGCAAAAAATGAAAAATCATGGGGCTTTACGTATGGTTATGACTTTGCAGAGCTTGGTGCGAAAGGCCTAAATGCTACAGCGGTTTACTTTACAGGTTCTGATGCAGAAATTGGTACTGCAAATGGCATCCTGAAAGATCAAAAATCTGATGAGCTTAACTTAATCGTGAACTACACCGTGCCTGAAGGTAAGTTGAAGGGCTTAGGCTTCCAGGCAATGTATATCGATGCCGATTTCGATTACAAATCTGACTTGCAAGAGTACCGTGTCGCGACAACTTATACCTATAAGTTCTAATTTCTCAGGATAAAAAAGAGGGAAGTGGATTCATTGCTTCCCTTTTTATTCGCTGGTTTATTTAAAAAAGAAATACCTCAAAGATTTTATGGATATATTTTTGAGTTATGTATTTAAAAACAATAACTTAAATTATAGTCTATTTGTTGTTTATGATCGTAAATATGTATCAGTTAGCAGTGGCTGAACAGGTAATATGAGACTGTAAAAACCACAAAATCCAAAAGAGTCCCCCTTGTGTTTAAATCCGTTATGGATTGAAACATAAGCTCTACGCAATACGAGGAGCATGTATGAGCACTGTTCAGATTCCTGACTATACAACTGATTCATTCTTTGGTTTAGAAGATAAATGGATTGAAACTGCTGAAGGCGAATTAACGCATTACCACGAAGTGGGTGAAGGCACACCAATTCTATTTTTACACGGTTCAGGTACAGGTGTATCTGCTGCGGCAAACTGGTGGTTAAACCTTCCACAAATTGGTGAACAAGCTCGTTGTATCGCTATCGATACGATTGGCTATGGTCAAACTGTTGTTGCACCGAATACTGCTTATGGTATCCGTGCTTGGGTTGATCACGCTGTACGTACGTTAGATGCCCTAGGTATTGAAAAAACTTGGTTAGTGGGTAACTCACTCGGTGGCTGGTTAGCATTCCAAATGGCTTTGGACTATCCAGAACGTGTATTGGGTATCGTGTCTATGGGTACAGGCGGTGCTAAACAAACTGCAGCACTTAAAGCACATGCAAACCCTGTATTAACCGAAGAAGGCATCAAGAAAACCTTGTCTATGTTTGTTGTAAACAAAGACTTGATCACAGACGAATTGGTAAAAGTACGTTTCGCTTCTGCTGCAAATGACTATGCATCAAATCGTTTGATGGATGTTGTTGGCGCACGCGACCGTGACCGTTTCGAATTCCCACTCGACTTTGAAAAAATGAAAGACATTACTGTGCCAGTATTGTTGATTCACGGTGTACAAGACGTGGTGATTCCAGTATCTCGTACGTGGGATATTTTGAACACAGTTCCAAATGCGGATGCGCATATCTTTAGCCAATGTGGTCACTGGTCACAAGTTGAAAAAGCAGAAGAATTCAACACCGTGATTAAAGATTATTTAAAAGCGCGTGGTGTGTAATTTCTTGTCACTGACATGAAATTCAAAAAAAGGATGGTTTTGCCATCCTTTTTTTTATATAAATCTTTTGAAAGAAATACTGTAAATGAGTATTATTCTCATTAATGGGTCGACAGTGTACGGTCTAAATCAGTAAAAAGGCATAAAATAAGCTCATCTAAATGGTTGGGGAAGGGGAATTATTTATTAGACTTAAGTTGTAAATCGGCTATTCTTAGCAATTTTTATCAATATCTAAACTAAAATTTATAAGTTATTTTCCATCAAGTCGATATGCATGATAGATAAAATGCGTCGATTAAAACATTTAAACGATTAAAAAAGCGACTTTTTAGCCATAAAAAAAGCACCATTATTCATTTTAAAAATAATGGTGCTATATCTATAAATTATGACTTGGCGAAAATTAACGCTGTTCGCGATTAATATCGAGATAAAAAACTTTGGTTAGCAGTTCAAGGAATTTATCTACAGCCACAGAACTCGCCGTTTTTCGGTAACTTACATACAAGTCTAGATACGGTAATTCGACATCTAAAGGACGAATCACCGTATTGTTCATGGTCAATGGCGCGATGTATCCCGGTAGGATCGTGCAGCCTAAGCCCATGCCGATGGAGTTAATGTTAAACAGGATATTGTCGGCTTTTTGCACGATATTAAATTGAATATCATGGGTCGAAGCAAAGTCCAAAATGGCTTCATGCAACGTGCCAGATTGTTCACGTGCAGGAATGATAAAATCAATCCCATTCAATGCTTTAACTGGAATGCGCTCGTACTTCGCTAAAGGGTGATCTTTGGGTAAAATAAAGATCAATGGTTCACGCAGTACAAACTGACTTTCAATTTCGTCGCTGTGGAAGTTATTGCGGGTAAAAGTGATGTCCAGTTCACCTTTTTGCAGCAATTTCATCTGATCACGGTTATTTAAACTGAGTAATTCAATCTTGAGTTCTGGGTTCTGAACACGTAAATTTGGCAGCACATAAGGGAAGATTTTCATCTCTGCGACAGGGACAAAACCAATGCGCAGCATCTGCTGTTTGGCTTGTGAAACCTGACGTGCCATCGCCACGGCCTTGTCTGCTTGAGCTAGTGTCAAACGTGCTTGTTCTAGAAATACGGCACCTTCTTCTGTGAGCTCAACTTTACGTTTAGTACGGTGCAACAGTTTTACGCCGACATCTTCTTCAAGATCTTTAATTTGTTGGCTTAAAGAAGGTTGAGCAGTATAAAGTTTTAACGCAGCTTTACTGAAATTGAGTTCTTCAGCGACAGTAATAAAGTAGCGTAAGTGTCGTAATTCCATATAATCAACCCGTGGAGTAATCCAAAAAATGTCTTACTTAGAAGTCCGTTCAGTATAATCTATAAACAACTATTGCGTGAGGATTATTTTACCATTCACGAAATAAATGGTGTTCTCGGCAATTTAAAAAAAATGCCATAAAAAAAATCTACCGTAATAATCCATAAAATCTCTTAATTAAAACAAAATAAATATTTCCCGAATATCGCTCTAAAATCCATCATCGTTGAAAAGTTGAGTCTATTACTTTGTGCCTTACTGGTCACAGGAGAGCTTTTCATGAGTGGAAAAATTGATGTGCGCGAAATCGATGCTTTGGTCGATGCACAAAATGGACGTATCACGCCATCTATCTATACCGATCCAGACATTTACGAACTTGAATTAGAACGTGTGTTCGGTCGTACATGGTTATTCCTATGCCATGAGAGCCAAATTCCTAAAGCCGGCGATTTCTTCAATACCTACATGGGTGAAGATCCGATTATCGTGGCACGCCAAAAAGACGGCTCAATCAAAGCATTCTTAAACCAATGTCGTCACCGCTCTATGCGTGTGAGCTTCGCAGACTGTGGTAATACACGTGCATTTACTTGCCCGTACCATGGCTGGTCTTACGGCATTGATGGTTCTTTAAAAGATATCCCACTTGAAGACCGCGCGTTCCCGCACGGTGCTTGCAAAGAGAAATGGGGTCTTGTTGAAGTTAACCGTGTTAAATCATACAAAGGCTTAGTATTCGCTTGTTGGGATGAAACTACACCTGACCTAGAAGAATACATGGGCGATATCGCTTGGTACTTAGATGGTGTTCTTGACCGTCGTCCAGGTGGTACAGAAATTATCGGTGGTGTACACAAGTGGGAAATCGAGTGTAACTGGAAATTTGCAGCTGAACAGTTTGCATCTGACCAATACCACGCATTGTTCTCTCACGCATCTGCGATCCAAGTATTGGGTGCAAAACCAGATGACGAATCATCTAAGAAATTAGGTGCTGCACAAACCGCTCGTCCTGTTTGGGAAACTGCGAAAGACGCGATTCAATATGGTTCACGCGGTCATGGTTCAGGCTTCTTCTTTACTGAAAAACCAGATGCAAACGTTTGGGTAGACGGTGAAGTGGCGAACTACTTCCGTGAAACATTTGATGAAGTTAAAGAGCGTCTTGGTGAAGTACGTGCACTTCGTCTTGCTGGTCACAACACCATGTTCCCAACATTGTCTTGGTTGAACGGTACTGCAACGCTTCGTGTATGGCACCCACGTGGTCCAAATAAAACTGAAGTGTGGGCATTCTGTATTGCAGACGCTGAAGCATCTCAAGAAGTAAAAGAAGCATTCGAACGTTCTGCAACACGTGCATTCGGTCCTGCTGGTTTCCTTGAGCAAGATGACTCTGAGAACTGGATTGAAATTCAAAAAGTTTTACGTGGTTATAAAGCCCGTCAAAACAAATTAATTATGGAAATGGGTAAAGGTAACGAGAAAGTACGTGAAGATGGTATCCCTGGTATCACCAACTACATTTTCTCAGAAACAGCTGCACGTGGTATGTACCGTCGTTGGGCTGACCTATTGATTCATGAAAAATGGGAAGACGTTGAAGCTGCGGCTGACGAATATGAGAAGGAGCTTATGAAATGAGTCAAATTAGTTTAGAACTCCATCACCAAATTAGTCAGTTTCTTTATCGTGAAGCAAAATTGCTTGACGATTGGAAGTTCCGCGATTGGTTAGCTGTATTAGCTGAAGATATTTCTTATACGTTACGCACAACACCAAACGCGCAAACACGTGACCGTCGTCGTTCGATTGAGCCGCCAACAACTTGGGTATTTAACGATACTAAAGATTTGTTAGAACGCCGTGTAGCTCGTTTAGAGACAGGTATGGCTTGGGCTGAAGAACCTCCTTCACGTACAACACACATGGTTTCAAATGTGATTGTTGAAGCGACTGAAGTTGAAGGCGAATACGACGTTTACGTAACGTACTTGTTGTACCGTACCCAGAAAGAGAAAGATGTAACAATCTACTGTGGTAAGCGTCACGACAAGATCCGCAAAGTCGACACTGAGCAAGGTTTCGAAATCTTCAACCGTAAGATTACCCTTGATCAGGTGACTTACAACTCACATAACCTGAGCGTGTTCTTCTAATGAATAAGATTTTTGTTTGCCAAGTTGACGAATTAGACGAAGGCGAAGCATTGAAAGTAGATTGCGGCGTTAACGGTATCGATGCGCTTGCAGTATTCAACAACAATGGCGAATTTTTCGCGATGAACGACCGTTGTTCACATGGTAATGCTTCAATGTCTGAAGGTTACCTTGAAGATGATGGCACTGTTGAATGTCCACTTCATTCGGCTCGATTCTGTTTGAAAACTGGTCAAGCATTATGCTTACCAGCAACAGATCCTATCAAGACATTCCCTGTGATTGTTGAAGATGGTGCTTTATACGTAGAGATGGCAGGAGAGTAATCATGGGTTGGCTACAAGGCGAAGTTGCACTTATTACCGGTGGTGGTTCAGGCTTAGGCTGGGCATTGGTTGAACGTTTCTTAGAAGAAGGTGCAAAAGTTGCCGTTCTTCAACGTTCTCAATCGAAAGTTGATGCATTGAAAGAACATTTTGGTGACCGCGTGCTTGCGATCGCAGGAGATGTAGCCAGCTATGAAGATAATGTTCGTGCAGTTCAAGCAACTGTAGAACATTATGGCAAACTTGACTGTTTCGTCGGAAACGCAGGTATCTGGGATCATTACGCAGATATCGTCAATACATCGGGTGAACAGCTGGAGAAAGCTTTTGATGAGATTATGGGTATTAACACCAAATCTCTCATCTTAGGTGCCAAAGCTGCACTTGATGCATTGATAGCTTCGGAAGGTTCTATCATATTTACTTTGTCTAACTCAGCACTGTATTCGGCAGGCGGAGGCCCTGTATACACAGCGTCTAAGCATGCTGGCGTTGGGATCATGAAAGAATTAGCCTATGAGCTTGCGCCTAAAGTACGAGTGAACGCTGTTGCTCCGTCGGGTATGAATGTAAACATCAAAGGTGCTGCTTCTTTAGGCCAAGAAAACCTCGGTCTACTCGATGCACGTGATCCTGAGAAGATTGCACGCGGCATGCCGCTCAATTTCTTACCCGAACCTGAAGATATGACTGGTTCATACGTGTTATTGGCTTCTCGTCAAAACAACCGCCCATTAACTGGTGTTTTAATTAATGCTGAATGTGGTCTGGGTATCCGTGGTTTACGTCAACCACGTGCTGGCTTCTTTGACGAGATTTAATTCGCCAAATACGTAAAGGACTTACTCGGCAGCCGTCTTGGCTGCCTTCCGTTTAGGAGTCACCCATGGCCGTTAAACTTATTTGTGCATCGCACAGTCCCCTAATGGAATTCGCTTCTCCGCAAGAGAAATACAAAGAGGAAAAAGTTCGCGAAACTTTTGCCAAACTTGCGAAAGAAGTTGAAGACTATAATCCAACATTGATCATTACTTTTGGTCCAGACCATTTCAATGGTTTCTTCTATGACCTCATGCCATCTTTCTGCGTCGGTATTCGTGCCAAAGCAGCAGGTGATTGGGATTATGGTAAAGACAATGACCACATCAATGTGCCTGAAGAAACAGCAATCAGTCTGGTTCGTCGCGTATTGGATGAAGGTGTCGATGTTGCATACTCTTATCGTATGCAGGCAGACCACGGTGTGACTCAACCATTACATTTCCTTTGTGGTGGCAAGCTTGATCGTTATCCAACGATTCCAATTTTTATCAATGGTGCAGCTGCACCGATGCCAACAACCAAGCGTACAGTCGCTTTGGGTCGTGCAGTCGGTCAGTTCATTAAATCATTGAACTTAGAGAATGAACGTGTACTTGTTTTGGGTACAGGTGGTTTGTCTCATGATCCACCAACGCCGCAAATGGGTTCAGTTCCACCAGAAGTGGAAGAGTTCCTGATTGCAGGTCGTAATCCAACTGAAGAGGCACGTAATACACGTCAAGGCAAAATCATTGCTGTCGGTCAAAAACTCGCAGCGGGTGATACTTCTGTCGCAGTGCCTTTAAACCCAGAATGGGATCGTGCATTGCTTGATACTTTCGCCAAAGCTGACTTTGCTGCCATTGAAGCGATGACTGAAGCTGAAATTCGTGTTGAAGGCGGTCGTGGCGGTCAAGAAGTTCGTTCTTGGATGGCTGCTTTTGCTGCACTACATGAAGTGGGCGAATACGACATAACAACACATTGCTACGAAGATATTAGTGAGTGGATTGCGGGCTTCGGCATCGTATCTGCAGAATTGAAATAAGGAACAAACCCATGAGCCAAAATGGTATCGAAACCATCGTTATTGTTGGAGCTGGTCAAGCTGGTGCTAGCGCCATTTTAGAACTCCGTGCGAACAAGTATGAAGGCAAAATCATTTTGGTGGGTGATGAAACACATCTTCCTTATGAACGTCCGCCTTTGTCTAAAGACGTAATTCTAAAACCTGAAGAGACCAAAATCGAAATTCTGTCAGAAGAAAAATTGGCAGAACTCGGTGTTGAACATATTCGTGGCAATGGCGTTGTGAAAATCCATAGCGATGCGAAAACAGTTGAACTGAAAAATGGCGAAATTGTTGCATTTGACAAGTTGCTTCTAGCAACCGGTGGTGCAGCACGCCGTTTACCGAATTTCGATGCTTTGGGTAAACACGTTTATACCTTACGTAACCTTGAAGATTCACAAGCATTGGTGCCTGTATTACAAGCGGGTCGCCGTATTGTATTGATCGGCGGTGGTGTGATTGGTCTTGAGCTTGCATCTTCAGCACGTTCTAAAGACTGTATCGTGACCGTGATTGAAATGGGTCCGATGGTCATGGGTCGTTCATCTCCACGTGTTTTAAGTGAATTCTTATTGGCACAGCAACGTCTTGCAGGTGTAGATGTTCGTCTTTCGACTTCTATTGCTGACTGTAAGCTTGATGGCGAAGAAGTAGTGATCACGCTTGAAGGCGGTGAAGAACTTCGTGCCGATGCAGTGATCTATGGTATTGGTATTGTGCCAAATGCTCAATTGGCTGTAGAAGCTGGCCTGGATGTTGATTTCGCGATTAAAGTAAATGAAAACTGCCAGACTTCAAATGCAGACATCTATGCAGCAGGTGATGTGGCAACTCAACTTCGTAATTGCGGTAACCACCGTCGTGTCGAAACTTGGGAAAATGCCAACCTGCAAGCAGGGATCTTTGCACGTCATGTGATGGGCGTTGAGCATCCGACACCTAACCCGGCATGGTTCTGGACAGATCAGTTGGACATCAATTATCAGTTCGTAGGTGACATGGCGGCTGCTGAATGGCAAGTTCGTGGTGAAATCAATCCAGAGCTTCGCGCTGAATCATCATTCGTGATGTTTGGTGTGACTGATGGCGTTATTGTCGGCGGTATTACGGTAAATGCGGCAAAAGAAATGCGTCACCTGAAAAAGCTGATCAGCAAGAATGCAGCGTTTGAAGCAGATAAATATTTAGATTTAAGCCAAGATTTACGTAAACTTGTAAAGTAAGCTGAATGTCTAAGATGAGCAGACTTGCGGTAACGTAGGTCTGTTTTTTTATGTCTTTAGTTTTAGCATCGCACTTATAAAGCTATTTTGTAGTCCATGTATATAGTTTTAGCTTATGTAGATCTATTCAACGGTTTTAATCCTCCCCAGCCCTCCTTTTTCAAAGGAGGGAGTAGTCTTTGTGAAGAATGGATTTCGTTTAGATGTTTCCCTCCTCTTTTTTTTAAGAGTGGTTAGGGGAGATTATTGATCGTTTGAAGAGAAGTCCTTATACCCCAAACGATCGGGTGGCATTCATACCGCCTCCAATTTAGTTGATAAAGGGGAGAACAATAATTGGTCTTAAACTTTATTAGTTAATGGTCTTACGAGTAGTTCCAGATCTGAATAGTGGGTTTCAGGTTAAGTCGTTAGAACAATCAAATTTGAGAATGAAATGAAATCTTCACTGCCGCTGACGGCAAGTATATATGCTCTTTTGGTACTGATTTGGGCGACGACGCCGCTCGCGATTGTGTGGAGTGTGCAGGAAATACATCCGATGTGGGTGTTGATTATCCGTTACTTCGGCGCATCTATTATTGCGCTGTTTCTATTGAAATTGATGCGTGATCCTTTGCCGTTTGATGAAACCTCATTAAAAAGTTATGTGGCAGGGAGTTTGAATTTGATTGGCGCACAGTTGTTTATTTATCTGGCAGCCAATTATCTCACCTCTGGTTTAATGGCACTGATTTTTGGTTTTTCACCCTTAATTGCCGGTTTGATTGGGCATGTAATTTTAAAAACACATAAATTGGTCGCTTTGCAGTGGTTGGGCATGGCGGTTGCAGTGGGAGGTCTAACTTTTGTCTTTGCAGATTCTGCTGATAGCAAAGTCAATCCAATTGGCGTTGTACTGATGCTAATCAGCATGGTGTCGTATATTAGTTCGATTTTTTGGGTGAAGCAGATTAATGCACCGTTAAAGCCGATGTCACAGGCAACCGGTTCCCTGATTGTTTCTGCTTTAGGATCGATGCTCATTATTCCATTTATTTGGCAGCATTTTCCAACCGAATTGCCAAGTGGCCGTGCGATGATTGGATTTGTCTTTACCATGATCATGTCATCCATTGTGGCAATGCTGTGTTACTTCTGGCTTATAAGACGTTTGGCCGCATCAACGGTGTCACTCAGTAATGTGATGACACCTGTCATAGCATTGGTTTTGGGAGCTACGTTGAACAGTGAACATATTAGCTCCAATGCCTTTGTTGGAATCGTCGTCGTGATGTTTGGTATTGTGATGTACTTTTGGAAAGAGTGGCGCGAGCAGTATTTTAATAAAGTACGTTGAACCTCGTACATCTAGAGAATTATAAGGAAGCTGCGGCTTCCTTTTTTGTTCTATACCTTTGCGCTAAAGAGCGTGTTTCACATGGAATATGATGGCATTGTCGAAACAATCGACAGTTGGTGTAAAAACAACAAAATAACAAACAACAGCTACAGTCAGTTTGAGTACTATGGAATGAGCTATAAAATCAAATAGATCTGTTTGATAAAAATAAATTTAGGACAATTTTAAATGTCTGAATCTAACAAAATCGTGGTATATGCAGCGCTCTTCGGCAATTTAGCGATTGCACTGGTGAAGTTTGTCGCTGCCTATATCACGAATAGTTCTGCCATGTTGAGTGAAGCTATTCACTCTGTGGTTGATACTTTAAATGAAATCTTACTGCTCTACGGTATGAAAAAATCGCAGCAGCCAGCAAATGCACGCCATCCGTTTGGCTATGGGCGAGAGCTGTATTTTTGGGCTTTTATTGTGGCGTTGATGGTCTTTGCTTTGGGTGCGATCGTGTCGATTTATCAAGGGATTAGTCATATTTATCACCCCGAAGAAATGCAAAATCCGATGATTAACTATATCGTATTAGGTATTGCGATTTTGTGTGAAGGGACCTCTTGGTTTGTGGCATTGAAAGCATTTCGTAAAATCAAAGGGAAACAGGGCTATTTTGAAGCATTTCGACGCAGTAAAGATCCGACGACATTTACCGTGTTATTTGAAGATTCAGCAGCGCTGATTGGTCTGTTTATTGCCCTGATCGGTATCTATTTATCACACGCGCTGAATATGCCAATGCTTGATGGTCTGGCATCAATTCTAATTGGGGTTGTACTCGCTATTTCAGCAATTTTACTTGCACGTGAGACTAAAGGATTGCTCATGGGAGAAACTGCTGACCCACAATTGAGGCATAATGTCTTGATGGTTGCAGAGCAAGATCCAGCAGTGCATTCTGCCAATGGGGTGTTAACAGAGCAGATGGGTGCACATCAAGTTTTGGCATCTTTGAGTCTTGAATTTAAAGATAATTTAACGTCAGATGATATCGAAGCTTGTGTCAACAGAATTGAAGCACAAATTAAACAGCTTCATCCTGAAATTGTGGCACTCTTTGTCAAGCCTCAATCTCGGAAGGTTTGGCTTGAGCGCATGAAAGGTCGTCTTGATCAATAGGTCTGCGAGGTTAAATACTTTGCAAGGTTTGTCAGCACAGTGAATGAATTTTAAATACATATGAATCAAAAAACTCAATCAGCACAATTTCAAATCAGTACTGAACGCTGTATGAAACATACGTGGACGAAGCCTGTATTTGATTATCTGGCAACCGACCATTTTAATGGGGAAAAATTCTTTAATACCATTCGAAATCCAGATCCGTTTACGCGTAAAGATATGCTGAAATGGATCATGACGCGTAAAAGCGACACGTGGAAAGTAGATCGTGAGCAAGAATACCAACAGTTTTTTGCCTCTTCGCGTAGCATTCCGCAAAATCGACCTTTGGCTAAAATGGATGATTGGTTGGTATGGTTTGTCGGGCATGCTACGGTTCTGATTCAGATTGGGCCGTATAATTTTTTGACCGATCCTGTGTGGGCGGAGTATGCAGGCCCACGTCAGGGGACTGGACCACGACGCGCGTGTCCTGCAGGCATTGCCTTAGAAGAATTACCCACCATTCATGGGGTTTTGCTGAGTCATAATCATTATGATCATATGGATTTGGCAAGTCTAGATTGGTTGCATGAACAATTTGCTATGCCGATTTATACCGGTTTAGGCAACGCTTATTATTTGCCAACACACTTCAATGTCATTGAACTTGATTGGTGGCAATCGGAAATGTTTGAAGATTTGCGTATCGTTTATACGCCTGCACAGCATGGTTCAGGTCGTGGTTGGCGAGATCAAAATCATGCCTTATGGGGAGGTTTTTCCATCGTGCATAGTACAGGACATTTCTTCTTTGCTGGAGATACGGGCTATGCCGCACATTTCAAACAAATCCATACACGCTTAGGTGCACCCCGAGTAGCGTTATTACCGATTGGAGCTTATGAGCCACGTCGTTTAATGAAATATTTGCACATGAATCCCGAAGAAGCTTTTCAGGCGCATAAAGATTTACAGTCAAAATGTTCATTGGCAATGCATTATCGGACTTTTCAGTTGACTGATGAAGCTAGAGACCAACCTGAACATGACTTACATCATGCAATGCGAAAAACATCAAAGTTAATGAATCCATTTTTAACCATGCATGAAGGCAAAAAATTGATTGTTTAAGAATTAATTAAAAGGTAATTGGAATATTTAATGCCAAGAAAAAACCACCTTAAAAGGTGGTTTTTTTATTCAAAGATAAAACTTAAAGCAAGCCTGGATTACCTTGAGCTGGATCAGTTGCACGAGCAGCTTGCGCATCCGCTACAGTTAAGCCTAATGCTTTTGCAACACCTTCACCATAAGCTGGATCACATGCGTAACAGTTACGGATATGACGGTATTTAATGAAGTCGAGTGCATCGCCCATTGCGCCAGCAGTGTTATTAAACAATGCTTGTTTTTGTTCATCATTCATTAAGTTGAATAATGCACGTGGTTGACTGAAATAGTCGCTGTCATCTTCACGATAATCCCACAAGTCAGCATCACCAGTAATTTTCAATGGTGGTTCTTTGTATTGTGGTTGCTCTTGCCATTGGCTGAAGCTGTTTGGTTCATAATGCGGTGTTGCACCATAGTTACCATCCATACGGCCTTGACCATCACGACGGTTGGAATGAACAGGGCAACGTGGTGCATTTACAGGAATTTGGTAATGGTTTACACCCACGCGATAACGTGCAGCATCAGCATAGTTGAATAAACGCGCTTGCAGCATACGGTCAGGTGAGAAGCTAATGCCCGGCACCAAGTTACTTGGTGCAAAAGCGGCTTGTTCAACATCTTGGAAATAGTTTTCAGGATTACGGTTGAGTTCGAATTCACCCACTTCAATCAACGGATAGTCGCCTTTAGGCCATACTTTGGTTAAATCAAATGGGTGATAAGGTACTTTTTCTGCATCAAGTTCAGGCATAATTTGAACGTACATTTTCCATTTTGGAAAATCGCCGCGTTCAATTGCATTGAACAGATCGGTTTGTGAGCTTTCACGGTCTTTGGCAATAATCGCTTCAGCTTCAGCATCGGTTAAGTTTTTAATGCCTTGTTGAGTGCGCATGTGGAATTTAACCCAGAAGCGTTCATTATTGGCATTAATAAAACTGAAAGTATGACTGCCAAAACCATGCATATGACGGTAACCATCTGGAATACCGCGGTCAGACATCACAATCGTAACTTGGTGTAGAGCTTCAGGTAGTAAAGTCCAAAAATCCCAGTTATTAGTTGCACTACGCTTATTGGTTTTAGGATCGCGTTTTACTGCTTTGTTTAAGTCAGGGAATTTACGAGCATCACGTAGGAAGAAGACAGGGGTGTTATTACCAACTAAATCCCAGTTACCTTCTTCAGTATAGAATTTCAGGGCAAAACCACGAATATCGCGTTCTGCATCTGCAGCACCACGCTCACCTGCTACGGTAGAAAAACGAGCAAAAAGTTCAGTTTTTTTACCAACTTCTGAGAAAATTTTAGCGCGGGTATATTGGGTAATATCGTTAGTCACGGTAAACGTACCGAAAGCACCAGAACCTTTGGCATGCATACGACGCTCTGGAATTACTTCACGAACGAAATTACCGAGTTTTTCATTAAGCCATAGGTCTTGGGCAAGCAAAGGACCACGTGCACCTGCCGTCATACTGTTCTGATTATCTACAACAGGAGCACCAGCATCAGTTGTTAGGTGGGTGACAGGACATTTTTTAACGTCGTCGCTCATTGAGTATCTCCATTATTATAATCATGTATTAAAGTTGGGAGTTATAACCTTATCAATTGATAACACGCTCAACAGCACATGACATTAACCGTTTTGTTAATTCATTTTAAAGTGACAATGTGACAACAGTTTTTCTCTCATTCTAAAATTTTTCAAGCAGCAATCAATCGAAGAGAAGTCATAAAACTGTAGCCGTTAAAAGCTTAAAAATCTTTATATACTTATTGACTCTAAAGCTTTCTGTGGCTTTTTACAAATGGAAAAATAGTTTTGAATAAATGGTTAATTCGATGAATCAAGTTGTTGAATTTAAATTATTTGTTTATATATTTTGTTTTAACATTTTATCGATGAATTAAACTCAAATATATCGCTATGATAGGTAGAACAGGACGAAATATTTAAACCCATATTTTTATTATGGATTTTGGCCTTAATATAGGTTTTTTAGCTGATTCTAGTTAATGAAAGACATTTTTGAGCTATTAATATTGGAGAGTTTTTCAACATTAAAGACATTATTTAATACTTAAAATAAGCTAAAAATACTGCTGAAGAAATATTGGCAAGTGGTCTAAGTTGTTTTAGAAAATTGTATATAAATTTTTATGGGATGATGCTAGTTGGCACACCTATCTTTATTGTTATCAGGTCAGGTGTTGTCACTCCAGCGTGAATCGATTCCTACATCATATCAACATACTAGGCAACCTTACGTGATCGCATATCGTAGTTGAGGGGGTTAATGGCGAACCCATTTTGACCTCGGGATATATTTTACTCCCAAAAGGATAAGTACTTAAACAAGACTGGACCGTATTGGCATGAGCACATGGCACGACTGTGTGGCTGATACAAGTGCTCCTTCAAGTGATTATACAATGGGCCTGTGTATAGTTTGCAACTAGTCATAGATGGTGCAATCGACAGTTGTTTGAGGCATGGCTATGTAGTGGTTACAACAGATTATCAAGGACTAGGTAAGCCAAAACAGCACCCTTATATGAATGTAGTCAGTTAAGTTTATAATTTGGTGGATTCTGTACATGCACTGCATTCTTGGAAGCCGAAGCAATTTAATAAAGACTGGATGGTGATGGGGGCATAGTCAAGGTGGTGCAGCTGCTATTGCGGTTGCAGCTCAGGGACAAAAAGATGCGCTTGAATTGAATCTTAAAGCTGCAATACCCTTGGCACCGGGTGGTTATCAATATGAATGTATTGCTGAATACGTAGAAACCAATCCAAATCCAGATACCAACGTAGCGGCATTTTTCCCCATCGTGTTGTTGGGAGCAGCCGAAGCAGATCGATCAATGTAGATCAACAGGTTAGTCCAGATATGAAGTCTTTACTAAATCAGGCCCGTAAACGCTGTTTATCAGAACTAAAAAATTAGTTAAAACAAGCACCTCAGCCAATCTTTTAAAAAATTCAGACTTAAGGCCATCCCTAAGCTATTTAAAACGGCAGTCGATTGAATATATGACCCTAACCGTAACACTGATGTTTGTTTAAGGCGCCGCAGACCATTTGTCGATCACCTTGGTACTCAAAGTTATTACCAAAAAGTGTGCAAATAAAAAATTGCCAGTAGTCTATCAGGCGATCCCAAATGGCTATCATCGTGGTGCATTAGGCCATAGTCCAAAATATACGGCTGAATTTTTAAAGAGCTTACAACTGGCCAGCATTGCAAAGGCGTATAAATGAGACAAGTAAGCTGGCAATAAAAGCTTAACTTCTAAAGCACTTTTATTGACGGATGAAACAAGTGATGAATGATTTTCTTCTACCGTAAAAATGAATTTCCTAAATATCTAAAATAACTGGTTTAAGAGCCGATTTTTTGTAAATAACATGACTTTATTTTATTCACCGATGCATTTGAAACATCATTAGACTTGTCCGCGAAGTCTAATCGCGCAACATATGAATTATATCTCGCTTTAATTCATCCCACTCCCCAAAATCAGGCTCAATCAATAAAGTTTGCGACACAAAGCCATAACACACCCGCTGCATATTTAAAGCCATCTGTTTGAGCTGTTCATCATCCTGTATAAATGGCTCAAGCATACTGCGCCACATTTGCACCATCATGGCATAACTCTTACGGTAACTTTCAATATCTGAAATCTGCCGTTCTAACAAAAACACCTGTGACCATAAAAACTGCTGTGCTTGAATTTGCTCAATTTGAAAATGAATAATTCGCTCTAAATAAGTCTGAAACTTCAAATCTGTGGATAACTTGATCAAGCTATGTGCATAACTTTTTAAGCTTTCCGCATTGTGTTTCACATGTAAATGAATGGTTAGCGCAATCAAATCTTCCTTTTTAGAAAAATATTCATAGAACGTTCCCAAGCCCACGCCTGCAAGGTCGGTAATTTCCCGAATGGTAATTTGGCTGGCAGGACGCTCATGCAAAAGCCGAACAAAACTGTCCTGTAAGGCTTCTTGCGTCAGTTTGGCACGTGATTGACGTGGCTTACGCCGTATTTGAATGGCTGAATGCTTCATATTTTTAAGCGCGGAAAACCGAACGTCTATGCTTTAAATTTTCTCTATACTGAAATGAAAAGCCAACAAGAACAAGCGGAAAATATAGACGATGAATACATTAGAACAGACATGGATGACGCATCAAATCAGCAACCAATTTGATGAACTAGAAAACTACAATCTATTTTCAAGCGATACGGTTTTACATGAAATCTTAAAACGCTGCAGCAGCCATGATCAGCCGACTTTATGCGAAATGGGCAAAGTGGCAGGTTCGAGTGAATACTTTCAGCATGGGGCTTTAGCCAACAAACATACCCCAATTTTACATGCCTTCGATGCGCGAGGCCGCCGTACTGACTTTATCGAGTTTCATCCTTCATGGCATAAATGGATGGGGCTCAACCGCCAGTTTGATACCCATGCACATCCATTTAATCAGCCAAATTCCAAGACAAAATGGGTGGAGTGGGCAGCACGTTTTTATTTAGCAGGTCAGGTCGAGTGCGGCAATTTATGTCCAAATTCAATGACACTCGGCAGTATTCCACTCATTCAGCGTGAACCTGAACTGTGGGCCAAAATTGGAGAGAAACTACTATCGACTGAATATGATGAACGCGATGTACCGATTGCGCAGAAAATGTCGATTTGGCTCGGTATGGGCATGACTGAAAAGCAGGGCGGTTCGGATGTACGTGCTAATGAAACTATAGCTGTGCCTGTGGCAGAAACAGGACGAGGCAAAGCTTATTTACTCACGGGGCATAAATGGTTTTTCTCTGCACCGATGTGTGATGCGCATTTGGTGGTGGCAAAAACCGAACAAGATGGCTTGGCTTGTTTCTTTGTGCCACGTTGGTTGGAAGATGGCACGAAGAATAATATTCAGGTGCAACGCCTAAAAGAAAAAGTCGGTAACCGCAGTAATTCAAGCTCGGAAGTCGAATTCAAAAATGCGTGGGGCATTATGATTGGTGAGGCAGGGCGTGGCATTCCAACCATTATTGAAATGGCGAATTATACCCGTCTGACCTGTTCGGTCGGTTCGAGCGCCATGCTGCGTCAAGCTTTGGTGCAATGCATTGCCTATACCCGTCAGCGTCAGGCTTTTGGTAAACATTTGATTGAACAACCCTTAATGCGTGCAGTTTTGGCAGATTTGGCTTTAGAGAGCGAAGCAGCGACTCAGCTCAGTTTCCATTTGGCGCAGTGCTATGAATCGGATGATGCTTTGTCTGTTGCATGGAAACGCATCATGACCCCAGCAGCCAAGTTTTGGATTTGTAAGCGTGCCGTAGAGCTAACAGGGGAGATGATGGAAGTCTTTGGCGGCAATGGCTATGTCGATAACGGCATCATGGCGCGCATCTTTAAAGAAGCACCTGTGAATACCATTTGGGAAGGTTCAGGCAATGTCATGTGCCTAGATGTGCTGCGTGCGATTGGGCGTGACCCTGAATCTATTGAAGTGCTGTTTAAAGATTTGGCGAGTACAGCAAGTACAGATGAAAGCTTGCAAACAGAATTGCAGGACTTGTTCAGGTTGTTCCATCAATCACCTGAAGATTTACAATTTATGGGGCGCAGTTTGGTCAGTCGTTTAACGGTACTTGCACAAGCGGTGTTATTGAAACGCTATGCGCCTGATTATGTAGCAAATGGTTTTATTCAAAGCCGCTATAGTGCGAAACATGGGCAAGTGGTGGGCATGCTGGATGCTAAAAAGGTCGATGTAGAGCGAGTATTAGAACGGGCTTTTGCTAGCTAAATACAACGTATTTCCCTCTCTCAATGGGAGAGGGTTAGGGAGAGGGAAATAATGTGGCAAAGCAATTTTTTTTTTGGCCTTGGGGCTAACTACGCTGTATCAAAAAGCCATAGGAAAGTGCTTGAAAAAATCTAAAAATAGATCAATATATGCACTACAGTACGAGGGTGCTGTATAGGCAAAAAGGTGAATGCAAATGGCAAAGAAAAAAGTCCTGCCTGAAGTTGAAGTTCGCAACTTTGTGGCAAAACACATGAACGATTTTAACAAAAGCCAAACTTTTGTAGATCGAAAGAAAAATGCAAAACGCGGCTATGCAAAGCACAAAAAAGGGGGATATTCGAATGATTATCTCCCTTTTTATTTCAGTGTATTTTCTCAGTTTTTAGTCTACTAAATGATTCGGCTTCAACATCTGCTTAAACAAATTCCACATCATATTCCATACGTTTTGCTGTTTGCTTCGCAATCTCTAAGCCATGCAATTTGGCCACAATATAAAGCGATGCATGGATCCCCGAAGAAATCCCCGCAGCATCTAAGACTTCAACTTCGTTGAATAATAAGATACCAACGTTCATTTAGGTGGTTCCATGCAGGATTTAAAGCATTGGTTTTGAGTTGAAATATTGAACATTAAAACACCGCTTATTTTGAAAATAAGTCTTCAAACATTTTGTTGAATGTGGATTTTTGTTGTGGTCTAGACGCTGTGCTTTGATGTTTTACGGCGTTATTAGGTTGCTGAAGTACGTGTTCCACCTGACTGGTCAATTGCTCAAACCATGTTGCGTCGCTGTGCTGCGTCTGATTTAGCTGTTTGGCGCGCTGTGCAGCCAGCACCGATGGATCATTTTTACCTAAGCGGCGCTGCTGTGACGCAGTAATTTCTATACCGAGTAAGGGGGGAATACGAGAGCGGCTGACCGGAGCTTTGGATTTTGTTGGCTTGGTTGGGCGTATATTGACTTGTTGTGCTTGGGACGGTCTAGGTCGAGTTGAGGATACTTTTTCAATCGGTGTATCGTGTTGCAGCTCTAACATTTTTTGTTTGAGTTGCGGATGGATCTTTGTCATATAAAAGGCAATGGCGACAAAAGCCAAAAAAAAATAAAAAATCCATCATCACCTCATTTTATTATTTTACATGAGTGTTCTTAAGCACTCACGATTCGGGTTGCCGATTTCACCATATCACCAAGACCATGAGTCTTGAAGTAGTACTCCATCATGCTTTTCACCATCAGTGGATTATTCATGCTCAAAGCACGATCCAAGAGCTCTTTTGCATCTGGCATCGGCACATGGCAGATGGCTTTACGGACTTTGAGGATATTACTCGAACTCATCGATAGGGTATTAAAGCCCATCGCCATCAGTAAAATAGCTGTGAGTGGATCACCGGCCATTTCTCCACAAATACTAATCGGCTTGTCGTATTTATGACATTCTTGCACCAAGCGAGTCAGCGCACGAAGTACGGCTGGGTGTGAGTGTGAATAGACATTGGCAACTCGTGGGTTATTTCGGTCAACCGCAAGTAAGTATTGGGTTAAATCGTTAGATCCGACCGAGAAGAAGTCAACCAATTCAGCAAACTCATCGATCTGTAACAGCACACTCGGCACTTCGACCATGATGCCGATTTTGGGTTTGGTAATTTTCACCTGTTCTTCTTCTTGCACCGCTTGCCAGTCACGATCGAGCAAATACAACGCTTCTTCGACTTCGCTGACACTGGTCACCATCGGCAGCAATATATGCAAGTTGTTCAGGCCAATACTGGCTTTGAGCATGGCACGAATTTGGGCTGAAAAAATCTCAGGATGATCGAGAGTAAAGCGAATTCCACGCCAACCCAGTGCTGAGTTTTCTTCTTCAATCGAGAAATAAGGAAGGTCTTTATCTGCACCAATATCGAGGGTACGCATCACCACTGGTTTATTGGCAAAATGACTGAGCTGTTGACGATAAATAGCGCGCTGTTCTTCTTCACCGGGGAAGCGATCACGCAGCATAAATGGAATTTCAGAACGGTATAGACCGACACCTTTGGCGCCACGTTGTACACCGCGAACCACATCGATCATCAAGCCAGTATTTACAAACAATCGAACCGCAACACCGTCAGGGGTGATGGCATCTTTGGTTTCGTATTGCTTCAGATCTTTAGCAATTTGCTCTTCTTCTTTTTGAATCTCTTTATAACGTGTGCGTAAACGACGAGGTGGATTGATGAATACACGACCTTGATGTGCATCGACAATCATTTCGACATCATCGAGGGTATTAATTGGTAGTTCAGTCACACCGACTACGGTTGGAATACCGAGGGCACGTGCCACAATCACCATGTGTGAGTTCATGGCACCTTCAGTGGTTACAATCGCCGCTATTTTATCGACAGGGAGTTCAACCAAGGCAGCCGTAGAAATTTCCTCACCAATTAAAATGCTTTCATCGGTGATTTCACGGTGACTGGCATCTGCTTCTTGCAAAAAGGCCAAGATACGACGCCCTAGATCTTTTAAGTCTGAAACACGTTCGCGGAGATAGTCATCTTCCATCTGTGCAAAGAGCGCAATGTGTTTATCAATAACAATGCGTACCGAACCTTGTGCCCAGTTACCGTCACGAATTTCACTTTTGATTTCCGCGGGAAGGGCATTGGCATCGAGCATCCGTAAAAACACGCTAAATAATGCGCGTTCTTCGGCCATAAGGGCATCTTGCATCTTTTCATCGAGGGACAGAATTTCTTGACGAACTGCGTCTATGGCATTGTCGAGTAATTCGAGTTCTTCACTGATGTCATCGGCTTCACGATCGGGGACTGAAGCCAAATCAGCAGGTGGATATAAGATGACTGCACGACCTAGCGCAATACCGCCTGAACCTGAAATGCCTTGGAAGGTTTTATAGGCAGGGAGGTTGTTTGGTTTACGAAAGACTTCGATATTCCCGACGGCATGTGCATGGGCAATCACCCCTGAAAGTTGAGCGCATAGGGTCACGAGGAAGGATTCGGCAGCTTCGCTAAAGTCTTGAGGCTCTTTGTTTTGAACCACCAAGACGCCCATAACTTTACGGCGATACATCACCGGAACACCGAGGAAGGAATTGTAAATTTCTTCCCCCGTTTCTGGCAGATACATAAAGCGTTCATGTTTGGGTGCATTGTCTAAGTTGACGATTTCTTCACGCTGTCCAACTAAGCCGACCAAACCCTCACTGGTATGCAAAGAGACATGTCCAACGGCTTCAGGGTTTAAACCCTTAGAAGCCATCAGTAAATAACGATGATTTCGTTCATCAAGCAAGTAGATTGAGCAGACATCCACATGCATGGCTTCGGCCACTTGATTGACCATAATGTCTAAAGATTCATGCAAACTGGCCGACGCATTAATCTCTTGGACTATGCGTCTTAAGGTATCCAGTTGCATGTTCGACATCGTGTCTGCTCCAAAAATTATTCTGCTTTATTTATAACAACACTCATCCTAAAAATCTGCATCCATTCTGCAAATTTTTACGGTTTTTGCGGAAGCTGATTGCACAGCTCCACCATGGCTTTACGATATACATCGCGTTTAAAATTCACCACTTGTCCCAATGGGTACCAATAGCTGACCCATTGCCATTGATCAAACTCAGGTGGATCTGACAAATCCAGCTGAATATGCTGTGCTGAAGCTGTCAGTTTCAATAAAAACCACTTTTGCTTTTGACCAATACAAACGGGGGCTGAATCGGTACGTATATACCGATGTGGCAAACGATAGCGCAACCACCCTTGGGTTTGTGCTATCACCTGGACGTGTTCGGGCAGTAAGCCAACTTCTTCTCTCAGCTCACGGTAAAGTGCCTGTTCGGGGGTTTCTCCATGTTGGATACCTCCTTGTGGAAATTGCCAGGCATTGTGACCAATGCGCTTTGCCCATAAAACTTGTCCAATGTCGTTTGCCAAAATGATCCCGACGTTGGGTCGGAAACCTTCTGAATCGATCATTTGGCTACCTAAATATTGTGTAATTTATGACTTTGCTCACGGGGACGTTTATTTCTGTGTCCATCTCGAAAAAGCAAAGTGTAAAAATGTTAAAATTGTTATGATCTTAACGAATTTCTATCGACTAGCGGAGATAGATTTACAATTTTTTTCTTAAATTTCAGCTTTTACGAGTATTTTCATGAAATTGGCACTGTTTGACCTTGATCACACCTTATTAAATACCGACTCAGACCATTCTTGGGGGGAGTTTTTGGTCAATGAAGGCTTGGTTGATCCAATTCGTCATCGTGCCATGAATGACAAATTTTATGATGATTATAAAAAAGGCCAGCTCGACCCGATTGCCTATAACGAATTTGTATTTGAGTTTTTAACCCAACATGACAATGCCTACTTAACTGAGTTACATCAGTTGTTTATGAAAAAAGTTATTCGTGCGCAAATGCGTCCAGAGGGCTATGCTGCCATTCAGCGCCATCAAGATGCCGGGCATCAATTGGTCGGGATCACCGCAACGTCTGATTTTATTACCGCACCGATTTTTCGTGAATTCGGCATTACTGAAATCATTGCGACCAATGCCGAAATTGTAAATGGTAAATATATAGGTAAAGTAATTAATACTCCGTGCTATCAAAAGGGCAAATTAGTCCGTTTGAATCAATGGTTAGAAGGTCGTGATGTTACAGAGTCCTGGGCCTATTCAGATTCAATCAATGATCGATTCTTATTGGAATATGCGGATCATGCAATTGCAGTTAATCCAGATGATCGTTTAGAGGTCCTAGCAAAAGAACAAGGTTGGGACATTCAAGACTGGTCAATTCAAGCCTAAAAATAGATATGCTAAAAAAGCATCATTAGATGCTTTTTTATTTGACGTCCTTTTGATTAAACTTCAGCTCACTAATTTGAACTATCGCTCTATATGCAGACAGAAGCTTCTTTTAAACATTTAATTCAAATCTTTATAGGGCCACGTGCTCAATCTTATTTAAAGTTCATAGAACAACAAGGTGGGCAGAACAGTGGCCTGAGTTGGGCGGGGTTAATTTTTGGGCCCTATTGGTTACTCTATCGGAAGATGTATCGCTATTTCTTCTTATTCTTTGCGGTTGGTTTTTTGATTAGCATGTTGGCGCTCATCATCGGTGTGCCTGAACAGGTCTTGATGGGGCTATCATTGATTCCTAACGCCGTACTCGCAGGGATCGGAAAGCGGCTTTATAGCGATTTTGCTGTGCAAAAGACCAAAGCCTATATGCAGCAGCCTAAATATAGTGAGCAGGTGTTTGCTGAAGAAGGCGGAGTGAACTGGGGGCTGCCTTTATTGTTGGTATTTATTCAATCTGTCGTGATGATTATGCTCAGTTTGCCTTTTATTCAATTTTCACCGCTGTAGAATTCTGTAATTGAGTGCGTGTTCGTTCCGTGTTATATCCTTAAAACAGAATAATTTTGTATCCATAAACAATAAGTTTTAACACGGAGAATGACAATGAGTGTACGTCCACGCATGACTCATCTATTTGAACAACTGGGTTTAGATTCGAGTGAAGACGCGATTGCTTTATTTATCGTGACGCATCAACTCAGTGCCCAAACTAAAATTACCGAAGCAGACTATTGGACAGATGCTCAGCGTCAGTTCTTGGCCGAAAAAATTAAGTCAGATGGTGAATGGGCGATTATTGTCGATCAATTGAATGAATCATTACATGAAGATTCGTTGACGAAGTAAAACTGACGGGTCTTCCTTGGTTTTTTTAATGGGATCGGCTGAAATAGGCGATCCCATTTTTAATGCAAAATAAATTTAAGCGACCATTCAACATATAGAAAATCATTCGCTTTTTCTAAATGCTCAAACAGATCACTAAAAAAAGCCACCATAGCGGTGGCTTGATTAATAATTGAATTTTGTAGGCAAAAAATGAATTAGATGTGTTTCATCAATTCAACCAGTTTTTGTGCAGCAAGTGATTGAGTACGGCCTGGATGCCATACCATGCCCAATTGACGATTCATGTTTGAAGGTAAATTCAATTGTTTTAAATCTTGGTTCAATAATGTTTTAGGAAGGACTGACCAACCGAGACCAATGGAAACCAACATACGAATCGACTCAAGTGAGTTATTGCTCATGGTAACTTTTGGCTTGAGTCCATACTTTTCAAACTCAGCCAAGGTAATTTGACTGGTATAGGTTTGCGCTGCAGGTAAAAGACTTGGGTATTGGATCAAATCCTCTAAGGTCAAATGTTCGACTTGCGCCAAAGGATGGAAAGGCGCAACCACGAATACCAGTGGATCATTCCATGTCGTGATGTATTTTAAACGGCTGTCACCTTGTGGCGGTAAAGTCAAAAAAGCCAACTCTAAGTCGCCAGCTAAAACTTGCTCATGGGCTTGTTCAGAATCAACAAAGTGTACATCTAAGGTCACTTCTGGAAACTGTTGTACATATTGACGCAAATGCGCCGGTAAATGGTGTAAGCCGATATGATGGCTGGTACCAATTTTCAGTTTACCTTGAACCTGACCTTGCTCATGGCTGAGCGTATGGTGAATATCACCCAATTCATTCAGCCAGCTTTTTACTTTTGGCAAGAGAGAGTTTGCCGCATGCGTCGCTTGAACACCACGACCCGCGGATTCAAAAAGTTTGACACCGAAGTATTCTTCTAAACTGTGAATACGCTTGGTCACAGCAGGTTGCGTAATGAAGAGCTGATCTGCTGCCAAAGAGATCGAACCAGTTTCCATGACTTTTACAAAGGCTTCAAAGGCTGCGAGATTCATCTTCATTCCTATAAAGAATTTTTATGCGTAGTCTCATTGTTATAATATTTTAAGAATAAATCAAAGGAAAAGTTGTATCTTTTGATTTAAAACTAGGCGTTCAAGCCAGATGACGCTTTAAATCTGAGGGGATTTTCAGGGTTCAATAGTGTTATTTGAGTACTTGGTCACTGCATGATTTAAGATTGGGCTGTGACATTTTCAGCTCAAATGCGCTGTTACAAAGTTATTTTTTAAACCGAAACCAGAGTTATGCATAATATAAAAAATACAGGGCTGGAAAGTAATTCAACCGTTTGAATTAAAGAGGAGCGATGACGTTTCTTTTTAATTCAGTATTGAACTAAAACAAAAAAATGAACTCAAGTTTTGATGGCTTGGGGAACATACTTTTCAGTGAATAATTATAGCAACAGGTACAGTCATGGCTGCATCGATTAGCAATGTTGTACCTCACAGGGAGAAGGCGATGGATATTAAACACATTAAAAATTTATTGGATATTTTTGAAGGGACAGTCGAAAAGCGCTGTGCGATATATGAAATCGCAGATGATGAAGACGACGAAAACCGTGCAGCTGCCGAGTGTAATGCGGCAAAAAACAAACTAATTCTTGCGATAGAACAATTGGTTGAGGCGCATGATCAGCTGGCCTTACAGCAAAAAACCAAGCTTTGATGTTCTGTCTACAATTGAATCTATAGGATGAAATGAATAGAAAGTTAAAGTGGATGGAGTAAAAGAACGTTTTAAGGTCATAAAAAAAACCACCGTGATGGTGGTTTTTTTACAAGGAGCAGGGTTGGATTAAGCGGGGATATTTTCCTCTACAGCTTTATCTTTCTTTTCCCAGACTTTTTCGTGGAAGAAAAAGGCAACCGCTTGAACAGTTGGTTCAAGTAAACTTAAGGTAATGGCCATTGCAATACTGCCTGTCACGTAATAACCAACCAACATCGCAACCGTGATATGCATGATGTAATAGCTCAAGGTTTTTTTGAACATGCGCTGATTATTTTCGACGAACTTGTTAATGTGTGCCATGAAAATGCTCCTTGTTAAATTGATAAATCTTGGCAATGAGTTAATAATAATGATTCTTATTTGCAATGTAAAAGAGAATATTCAATTTATGATCATTGAATTTTTAAATTACTGTTTAAATAATGGCAGACAGTGAACAAAAAAGTCGGAGAAAATTCTAAAGTTTCATCTGCTGAAAGTATTGAAGTGAGCGTGTTTTAAACGCATTAATGGTCTTTAAAATGTAGCGGAAATCAGCAGTTAAATATCATTCCTATAAGTTTTTAAACTAATAAAAATGATAAATTAGATTTATGTGAATACGTGGTTATAATCGATTTAACGAAAGAATTTACCCAGTCCAGTGGAGCAAATCGACATGGCAGGCGAAACCCAAAAAGCGGAAACCCAAATAAAAAAAACCTTGTATGACAAATTGTGGGATGACCATCTAGTAAAACAGCGAGATGATGGCTCTTCATTATTGTATATCGACCGTCATTTATTGCATGAAGTGACTTCTCCACAAGCCTTTGAAGGGCTACAACTTGCAGGTCGTAAACCGTGGCGTTTAAGCGCTAATGTTGCAACGCCAGACCATAACGTACCTACGTCTACTAAGGAGCGTGCTGAAGGTATTGCAGGTATTGAAGATGATACCTCACGTATCCAAGTGCAAACTTTAGATGACAACTGTAAAACTTTTGATGTTGCCCAGTTTGACATCAACGATGTACGTCAAGGTATTGCGCACGTGGTGGGGCCTGAACAAGGTTTAACCTTGCCCGGTATGACCGTGGTATGTGGTGACTCACATACTGCAACGCATGGTGCATTTGGTTGCTTGGCTCATGGTATCGGCACATCGGAAGTTGAACACGTATTGGCGACTCAATGCTTAGTTCAAAAGAAAATGAAGAATATGTTGGTGCGTGTTGATGGTCAATTGGGTCAAGGCGTAACTCCTAAAGACGTGGTTTTAGCGATTATCGGAAAAATCGGTACGGCGGGTGGTACAGGTCACGCGATTGAATTTGGTGGTCAAGTGTTCCGTGATATGTCGATCGAAGGTCGTATGACGGTATGTAACATGGCGATCGAAGGTGGCGCGCGCGTGGGTATGGTGGCTGTCGATGACAAAACCATTGCCTATGTGAAAGACCGTCCGTATGCACCGAAGGGCGAACAGTGGGACGCTGCAGTAGAGTATTGGAATACTTTAGTGTCTGATGAAGGTGCGCATTTTGATACTGTTGTGGTATTGCAAGGTGAAGATATTGAGCCACAAGTGTCTTGGGGGACTTCTCCTGAGATGGTGATTCCTGTATCTCAAGCAGTGCCAACTTTAGAACAAGCTAAAGATGACGTACAGCGTAATGACTGGACACGTGCATACAACTACATGGGCTTAGAAGCGGGTCAGGCATTGGCTGATATTCAATTAGACCGTGTATTTATTGGTTCATGTACCAACTCACGCATCGAAGATATTCGTGCAGCGGCTGAAGTGGTCAAAGGCAAAAAAGTGGCGGCATCAATTAAGCAAGCCATGGTGGTGCCGGGTTCAGGTTTAGTCAAAGCACAAGCAGAAGCAGAAGGCTTAGATAAAATCTTAATTGAAGCAGGCTTTGAATGGCGTGAGCCGGGTTGCTCAATGTGTTTGGCAATGAATGCTGACAAGTTACAACCGGGTGAGCACTGTGCATCAACGTCTAACCGTAACTTCGAAGGTCGTCAAGGTAATGGTGGTCGCACGCATTTGGTGAGTCCAGCAATGGCAGCAGCTGCGGCAATTGCAGGTCACTTTGTGGATGTGCGTACATTCTAGTTTAAGCCCTCATCCCAACCTTCTCCCTGAGGGAGAAGGAGTTCCCTCTCCTTTTAGGAGAGGGTTAGGGAGAGGTCACGGATTCAGTGAGAAATAAACATGAAAAAATATACCGTTGAACAAGGTATCGTTGCACCATTAGACCGTGCCAATGTGGATACAGATTTAATTATTCCAAAACAGTTTTTGAAATCTATTAAGCGTACAGGCTTCGGAGCCAACTTATTTGATGAGTTGCGCTATTTGGATGAAGGCTATTTAGGTCAGGACATTTCAAAACGTCCGATTAACCCCGATTTCGAATTGAACAAACCGCGTTATCAAGGTGCGTCGATTTTGATCTCTCGTGCAAACTTTGGTTGTGGTTCGAGCCGTGAGCATGCGCCTTGGGCATTAGAAGAATATGGTTTCCGTACTGTCATTGCACCAAGCTATGCGGATATTTTCTTTAATAACAGCTTTAAAAATGGCATGTTGCCAGTGATCTTGTCTGAAGAGATCGTAGATCAGTTATTTAAAGAATGTGCTGCATCTGAAGGCTATCAATTAACCATTGATTTGGCTGCGCAAGAAGTACGTACACCGAGTGGTGAAGCATTTACATTTGAAGTCGATCCATTCCGTAAACACTGCCTATTGAATGGCTTGGATGATATCGGTTTAACCTTACAAGCAGCCGATGAGATCCGTGCTTATGAAGAAAAAACCAAAGCATCTCGCCCTTGGGTATTTGCAGAAATTAAAGCTTAAGTCAGTGTCACTGTAGAACTTCTTAGTAGTCAGTCGGCTTAAGTCTTGCTAATATCAGGCGAAACAAAATTTATACGTTAGCCAGAATTTATCAGGTTGGGTTCGAAAAATGAAAAAGTTCTTCGGTCAGCTGGTTGTAACGGGAGCGCTGTTCGCAACGCTCTCTGCCTGTCAAAGCTTTGACACGGCACGCATTAAAAATGTGAAAGAAACTGAAAGTACAAAAAATAATGCTCTGATTTACTGTGCAGGTACAGCGCATTGTGAATTTGAGCGTTTTGATCAAATACAAGTGGTTGATCCAAATAATCAACATGTACAACGTGCTGCGATTAAAGCAGGCATTGTACGGTTGAATGGTCGTTCATTGTCTGAGCCTAATCCTTTGTATTTGTCTGTACCTTCAGGTCAGCATGAAGTCGTGATTCGCTATTATCCAATTTCTCAGGAAAAAGCAGAGCGCTTGCATGTCATTCACAACTTTAGGTCCAAACACGAGTACACCTTTAAAATGTACCGTGAGCGTTCAAAAAACACAGGCAGTTTACTGGATAAATCTGCGCCTGATCCGCTCTGTGTAGACTTAAAGCAAGGTGCAAAAACGATTCGACGTTTCTGCCGACCGTACAATGTCCTCACAGGACTTGGTGAGTTTGTAGAAAAGAAACTTTAAATCTGACTGGTAATCAAGCCAGCGTATAAATGGAAGACTCATGTCAAAACATATTTTGATTTTACCAGGTGATGGTATTGGTCCTGAAATCGTGAAAGCGGCTGAACAAGTGCTGACACGTGTAAACGAGAAATTCAACTTAGGTTTGACTTGGGAACAAGGTCTTTTAGGTGGTGCAGCGATCGATGCGCACGGTTCACCTTATCCAGATGTAACAGCAGCACAAGCGAAGACTGCTGATGCGATTTTATTGGGTGCAGTGGGTGGTCCTAAGTGGGATACCATTGAGCGTTCAATTCGTCCAGAACGTGGCCTATTAAAAATTCGTTCAGAATTAAATTTATTTGCCAATTTACGTCCAGCAATTCTTTATCCGCAGCTTGCAGATGCGTCGAGCTTAAAACCTGAAATCGTAGCAGGTTTGGATATTTTGATCGTACGTGAGTTAACTGGCGGGATCTATTTCGGTCAACCACGTGGTATTCGTGAACTCGAAAACGGCGAAAAACAAGGTTTCAATACTGACGTATATGCTGAATCTGAAATCAAGCGTATTGCCAAAGTTGCTTTTGAAATGGCGAACTTACGTGGTGGTAAGGTATGTTCAGTGGATAAAGCCAACGTACTAGAAGTGACTGAGCTTTGGAAACAAACCGTAACTGCGTTAAAAGAAGAGCAGTATCCAGAAATTAACTTGTCTCATATGTACGTTGACAATGCTGCCATGCAATTGGTCCGTGCGCCAAAACAGTTTGATGTAATCGTGACAGGTAACTTGTTCGGCGATATCTTGTCTGATGAAGCGGCGATGTTAACCGGTTCTATCGGCATGCTGCCATCGGCTTCTTTAGATGAAAATGGTAAAGGTATGTATGAACCTTGCCACGGTTCAGCACCAGACATCGCAGGTCAAAACATTGCGAACCCATTAGCAACGATTCTGTCTGTTGCTATGATGCTGCGTTATACCTTCCGTGAAGAAGCGGCGGCAAAAGCGATTGAAGATGCAGTAGGTAATGTCTTAGATCAAGGTTTACGTACAGGTGACATCATGTCAGAAGGCAGTACTCAAGTCGGTACTGTTGAAATGGGTCAAGCTGTAGTTTCTGCATTGAACTAATGGCGAATCAAAAAACGCAGCGTTTATGCTGCGTTTTTTTGTGCCTAGAAATTATCAATCCTAGAATTGATGCGCTAACAGGTGCGACCAGTTAATCGGACATCAGTTGCAATATTATGCTTTAAGCGAAATTGAATAAGGCAGTTTAACTCAACCTCATAGCGTGTATTTCCACTGGGAATCGGCACAGCAGCGCCGCTGCCCATGCCTATCGTAGGATTTTCCGCCATCGGTAAAGGAATAGTGATCGGGCTTGCGACACGATAACGAAGGTAGTCTGAACTGACCTCCACGGGAGAGGTTCTTTGATAGCCGAGTTTGCTGAGGTCGAGTTCTGCTTGAATCGTTTGGCTCGATTGACCAATAAATGAGGCTAAATAGCGTTCACGCTCAATGGAGGATATCGTTGATGTCGTGGTACAGCCAGCCAACCATACAATGCTTAGAACGCATCCCATGCTCAGTATCGGGTGAATAAAACGCTGATCTTTGTAAACCTGATGTTCTAAAATAAATTTCATGGGTCAGTTTCTCACGAAATAAATTCAGTTTAGTCAGATTGGTCTGTATAACACTGTAGTCATTTGATACACGGTCTTCCGAGCAGGATTAGCCTTTTGTGTTCTATCGTAGGATCAACAAGCTCTGCCAATATAGTCAATAGATTCAACTATTTGATTGCGTAATTTGAACTCGATTTTACATTGCATATCGACAGTGACACCATCTTTAGAAGGCGTTGGGATAGGGGCGCCCATGGCTATACTGGTGCCGATATTCGGTGTACCTATCGGAATTGGCATCGAGCGTACAATCGTATAGCTAAGTTTTTCATTGCTTTGTACAGGTGCTCCCATCACTTTGTAGCCCAATTGACTTAAGTTGAGCTCTTTACGAACTTGATCAGCTGGCTGTCCAATATCGTGTTGTAGGGATTGATTGAGTTGCTTTTGGCCTGTCGTGGCACAAGCAACTCAAAAGACAGCACCGACTAATCCTAGATGTTTCATATGATTTTATATCCTTATATTTTAAATTTTTTAATCGAATTTTTATGTTTTTAGACTGTAAAGGAAAGCAAATTTGCAGTCAATTTTTATCATTGCATTGAAATAGATACAAAAAAAAGCCACTTATAAAGTGGCTTTTTCGCTTCGCTAAAACTTAGCGCGCACGGTAAGTGATACGACCCTTAGTCAAATCATAAGGTGTCATTTCTACTTTAACACTGTCGCCAGTCAAAATACGGATATAGTGTTTACGCATTTTGCCAGAGATGTGAGCAATCACTTCATGACCGTTTTCTAAACGTACACGGAACATAGTATTAGGAAGCGTCTCGGTGACAACGCCTTCGAACTCGATGAGTTCCTCTTTATTGGCCATAGCCTACCTGAATGAATAAATTAGCAAGGCGCAAATTATAGTCAATTTTTTTTCAGAATACAAGCCGTAAAAGGCTTTGAACTGATCGACTGTCAGTAAAATAAGCGAACAATTCAGTTAAATATTTTCAACAAAAAATGTGCAGTAACTGTTGTCAGTTTGGTCAATCGCAGTTAATCTAAAATCAATCTTTTTAGGTATAAATGAAGTACATACAAGGAAGGTTCTGGAGTGGGTCAGCTAACTGATGCATCTGTTGTGTTGCGTTTAGGGTATCAAGCGATTCGTCGTGCCGGATTGCCAACAGAAGAAATTTTAACAAAAGCGGGTGTGGCATTAAATCAGGTTGAAACCAATGACCGTACCCCATTGAATGCACAATTTGCATTCTGGGTGGCTGCAGAAGAGGTCAGTAAGGATCCTGACATTGGTTTGCATCTGGGTGAGCATTTGCCTTTATATCGAGGGCAGGTGATTGAACACTTATTCATTTCATCTGAGAATTTCGGTGAAGGTTTAAAGCGGGCTTTGGCGTATCAACGCCTCATTAGCGATGCCTTTCATGCGCAATTGGTGATTGAAGATGACCGCTGCTATTTGACCAATGGTCATCAGCCTTGGGCAGAAAATATCGTGAATCGTCATTTTTCTGAATGCGCGATGTCGGGTGTTTTGCGTTTCTTTAAGTTTATTACTGAAGGGCGTTTTCAGCCAATTTATATCGACTTTAACTTTAGTCAGGGCGCGCCAGATGATGAGTATTTCCGTGTCTATGAATGCCCTGTGAGTTTAGGGCAGAAAGAAACCCGATTATATTTTGATCCGGCTATTTTAGAGTATCAATTGTGGCAGGCAGAACCTGAGTTATTACAATTGCATGAGCAGTTAGCGATTGAAAAACTTCAGGAGTTGGCGCGTTATGATTTGGTTGGTGAAGTTCGCCGTGCTATTGGTTCAACGCTTGAAAGTGGTGAAACCACACTCGAAACGGTCGCTGCACAGCTCAACATTACCCCACGTCGTTTACGGACTCAGTTGTCAGAAGCCAATACCAGTTTTCAGCAAATTTTGTCAGACTATCGCTGTCGTTTGGCTAAAAAATTATTGGCCAATACCAATGAAAGTGTGGAGCGCATTGTTTACTTAACGGGTTTTTCTGAGCCAAGTACGTTCTATCGCGCATTTAAACGCTGGACCAATGAAACGCCCGTGGAATACCGTAAGCGGAAGCAGCGTTAAGGTTGATCTTCGATAAAATCCTTCCCTAAACAGAATCCCCCCTTTGAAAGGGGTACTTTCATTTTTAGAACCTAGCAATGGCGAAAATGACACTCATCCCTCTGTGAAAGGGAGGTTGGGAGGAATTTTTTATTCAGGCATATTTAACCAATGAGGTCCCAGCGGAACTTGAGGAAGTTCAAACTGTGCTGGATAGTCTGCATGGATAAAATATAGTCCATCGGGTGGTGCGGTGACACCTGCTGCTTTACGATCTTCAGCCGCAAAAATATCGTCAATATGGTCAACTTCATACATACCTTGCCCAATTTCCAACAAACAGCCCATGATGTTACGCACCATGTGATGTAAAAAACCATCAGCCTGAATATCTAGGACCAAGTAACATCCATGTTGGATCAAGCGACAATGACTGACATGACGGACAGGTTGATTAGACTGACATGCTGCGGCACGGAAGCTTTCAAAGTTATGGGTGCCTTCAAATTTGGCAGCTGCACGTTGCATTTTCAGCACATCTAATTTTGCATAGACATGGGTCACTTGCTTGTACAGTAAAGCTGGACGCTGTGGATTGTTATAGACCACATAGCGATAACGACGCGCTTGCGCCTTAAAGCGGGCATGGAAGTCCTGATCCATTTCCTTAATCCATTGGATGGAGATATCACGAGGTAATTGGCTATTACTGCCCATTAACCATCCACGAATGGGACGAATCGCCTGAGTATCGAAATGTGCCACCATATTGGTTGCATGGACACCAGCATCTGTTCGGCCAGCACCGTGCAACATGATTGGCTCATTGGCCACTTTACTGAGGACGGTTTCAATGGTTTCTTGCACGCTTGGTACGCCCGGTTGCTGAGTTTGCCAGCCCTTGTATTGCATGCCACAAAACTCAATCCCAATCGCAAAACGTTGCATAGTTACCTCAAATGACTTAATCGTTCCAATGCGCAGTCCAGTCTGCGTCACTGCCGTATTGTAAATACATTTTCAAACATTTGGCATAAAGATCTGCATGCCCCAAACAATTACTCAGTAAAATTCCGCTGTCTTTGACCCAGTCACTCACAGCATAGCGCTGATCTATACCGCCATGAACAACCTGTGTACTTAAGATAATTTTGCAATTTTTTTGTTGTATGGCTTTCAATACATTGAGTAATTCAGCATCAACGGCAATGTTGCCTGTGCCAAAACCTTGCAGAATCAAAACGTCTGGCGTGTGTGTAAGCAGAGTCGTTAAATTTTGACTGTGTAGCTTGGTTGCAATCGGTTGCCACATCCAATTCAGGCAATTGAAATGAGCCGCTTTGTCTAAATCATTGGCCTGAACAATATAAGGCGATGTCAGCATTGAAAGTGGCTGTGTGGCTGGCAGCCCATCAAAGGCTTTCAGATCGGTTGTATGCACTTTCAGTGCGGATTGAGCATGCATCAATTGATGGTGAAAGGCCAAATAAACCCCAACACTCGATTGGTGTACCGATTCCAATGCAAAATTTAAATTGTCGATGGCATCGGTAAATTCACGGGTGTTGTCACCAGCCACATTAAACAGCGGATATTGGCTGCCTGTTAGCACGATATGAGCAGACTGTCCCATAAAGTGTGCAAGCACTGCGCTGGCATAGCTAAGCGTGTCTGTGCCATGAATAATTACGAAATGCTGAAATTGTTGTAATTGTAAGCTTTGAATTTGTTGGATCAGTGCCAGCCAGTCGGGTGCGGTACAGGCACTACTGTCACGAATGACAGGTGCGACAAAACATTCAATGTTAAGGTGCAGTGGCAGGACATGCTGTAATTTAGGTAAAAACGCATTCGCTGGCATGGGGCTTAAAGGTTCACCGATACAACCAAAGGTACCACCCATATAAATAAGAGCAATTTTTTTCATCATAAAAAAAGCAGCCTTGAAAGACTGCTTTAGTTTAAATCGCTTTTGCTTAAGATGCGATTTGATTCAGTAACTGATCTGCTTGTTGACGTTGAGCTGAAGAAAACTCAGCTTCTTTTTCAGTCAAAATTTCACGTGCAGCGTCATAAGCACCTAGTTTGATGTATTGCGCTGCCAATTCAAGATTCAATTCAATTTCATTGACTTCAACCAGTTCAGGGAAAGATTGAACCAATGGATCGTTTTGGTCTGTAGCAGATGGGGTTGAAGGTGTGCCTAAACCACTAATATCAAAACTCACACCACTTGAAGCAGGTGCGGCAGGTTTATCTTCAGGCGTAGACTCTAGGTTAAACTCTGTTGCAGGAGCGACAACTGCTTCTTCTGTTTTTGCTGTTTCAAAAGCACCTAAGTCAAAGTTTAAGGCTGGAGCTTCAACTTTGTTTTCTTCTACAACCGGTGTTTCTGTTGTAAATGAAAAATCTAAAGGCTCGATTTTTTCTTCTACAGTTTCTGTTTTGGTTTCGACAGCAGCTTCTGTACTTGGGGCAAAATCAATTGGTTTGATTTCTTCAACAGCAGGAGATGGCTGAGCAATCTCTTCGGTTTTCGGTGCTGCTTCAAGTACAGGCTCTGGTGAAATTGAAAGCGTATCAAATTCAAGCGGCTGTATTTTTTCAGCAGGCGCACTTTCAACAGGGGCTGAAATGTCTGCTTTTGCAGGCGTTTCAGTGGTGAAATTAAAATCTAGAGGCTTTTGTTCTGCAGAGATTGGTTTAGTTGGCGCTGAATTCATGAGCGCATCAAAATCTGACGTATTGTTTGTAATTGTAGGAGTTGATGATGTAGAAGAATGATGAATCGCAATCTCTTCATCAACATGTGAATTGTCAAACTCTACTTTTTTTGCTTCAGCTTGTTCTAAAATTTCATCGAGTTCAAGTGAACGAATATGGCTCAGCAATTGGCTGATGGCAAATTCGTCTTTTTGTAAAATGTGAATATCTAATAGATATAGATACAACTCATGTTGTGAGTTATCACGTTTTAATGATTGATTGATTTGCGCTTCAGCAGAAAAGAAATTACGTTCCGCAATTAATTTTTCAATTTTGCCACGAGCATCGGTCGTTAATGGTGTCATTGATTTTTTTTCAATGACACTGCTTTCAACCATTTGATTTTTCTTCGGAGTCGCTTTGGCCGAAACACCCGTTTTCTTGGTTTTAGTGGATGTTGGTTTGGCTTTATCTGATTCTTGATCTTTTTGGCGTTTGTTTAAAAAAACCAATACGATCACTAAGATCACTAATGGAATCACATAAATCAGCATGTTTTAACCCCTTGGAGATAGAGCGATATACAGTTGCACTCATCCCTATAAAATCTTGATTGGTAACGTTTTAGTTTATTGGCTTCTTTTATCTGCTTGTTGAGCTTTCAACTGTTGTTGCAGTTGAGCAAGACGAGCATTTAATAATTGAATTCTGTGATCCTTTTGATTTAGCGCCAATTCTAATTGAGTTACGTTTCTCTGTAATTTAACGGTTTTTTCACGAGATGTCATAACTTTTAATGACAACTCTTTCGAAGTTTTATTCTTTTCTGCTGCACTGTTGGCAGAAGATTGTGCCGAATCTTGCGCTTTCTCTGCAACCAGACTCATTTCAGCTTGATTCAAGCGGTATTTGGTTTTGCCTGACTGCTTCGAAGGTACTTTGGCAAGTTCTGCAGCAGAGACTTTTACAGGCTGTTTTGCTTGCTGCATACCATGCAGATTTAAGGCCGCACCACGGCGCAGACGGTTTACATCGCCTTGAATGAATGCATGTTCGTTGCTGTTTTTAATCTGTTGCATGACTTCAGAAACAGGGCGGTTTTGTTCTGTCGCAATACGTGAGGCAATCCCCCAAAGGCTTTCATTTGAGCGAACCACATATTTTGCCGCAGGTGTTGCTGTTGATGCAGCTGCAGTACTTGTTGGTTTTGGTGTAGATGCTGTTTGAGTTGTCGTTGTTGGATTTTCACGTTTTTGTGCTGCCTGCTCCGCAGCAAATTTTTGTGCCAATGGGTCTTGAGATCTTGCAGTTGATGCTGTTGCAGTTTGTGTGGCTTGCATTTCTGAACTGACAGAGCCGGTCGAATTGGTTTTTGTAACTTGCGAAATTGATGTTTCAGAACCTGATGAAGTACTTGCGCTATTTTGCTCCGCAGGTGCAACGCTATAATTTTGCACATGCGTGACAGGTTCAATCGCAACAGGCGTTGACGTTGCTAATTGTGCTAACTTCGGCGGTGTTTTGGTGCTGAGTAGTAAGGGTTGTTCTACAGCTACAGGTGCTTTTGCGGTGTAGAGGGTGCTAACAGGTAAATTTAAGGCAATTTCTTTTTCATTTACAATCACGACAGGTGTTAAAGCACGCTCATTGGCACGTGTTTGAGTCGCATTCGATGTGGTTGGATTGCGTTTTAATGGTGTGCGAATTTGTTGCAGGCGTGAAGCATTCCCTTCTTTAATATTAACAATAAAATTAAGTTCTGCATCGGTTACTGGACGCGAAGAGGTAATGGTAATTACCCCATTGCCTGCACCATCACGACGTGTAAAGAAGTTTAAATGTCCCGGTGGTTGATGCCCTGTACCCATACTTAACAAATCCTCTGCCGTGGCTAAACTTGCATTGAGCGGCACAGATGTATTTGAGTGGCGAAAATGAATCTCAGCGTACAGCAATTCCCCGGGTGCTGACTGGACTTGTACAGGATCAATGCTGATCGCTTGAATGTTTTGAGATGCAATAACGGCTAAAATGGCGATCTTTAATTTGTTATATACGGTCATCTTAATCTTTAGCTCGAATATATGTCGCATGGCGAAAATTATAGATTAGCGAGTTGTCGAAGAATTGTAAAATATTTACACGACAGTTACATAAAAAAGCCGATCAATTGTGATCGGCTTCTTGTTCAGAGACTTAAAAATGCTTAAGCATTTTTATAATCAATGAGAATTCTTAGCATACGACGTAAAGGTTCAGCAGCACCCCAAAGCAATTGGTCACCCACAGTGAATGCGCCTAGGTATTCTTTACCCATGTTGAGCTTACGTAGACGACCAACTGGAACAGACAAGGTGCCAGTTACAGCAACAGGAGTCAGATCAGTCATTGAAGCTTCACGCGTATTTGGCACCACTTTAGACCAATCGTTGGCACTAGCGATGATATCTTCGATTTCATCCAGTGGAACATCTTTACGAAGTTTTAAAGTCAATGCTTGTGAGTGACAACGCATCGCACCAATACGGACACAGTGTCCATCGATTGGAACGATTTGCTGGTTGCCTAAGATCTTGTTGGTTTCAACTTGACCTTTCCACTCTTCTTTCGACTGACCGCTTTCAAGCTGTTTGTCGATATAAGGAATGAGCGAACCTGCTAAAGGCACACCGAAGTTCGCAGATGGGAAACCTTCACCGCGTTGTAGGGCTGCAATTTTAGAGTCGATATCTAAAATTGGAGAACGTGGGTCATCTAGCAAATCTTTAGTATTGTTATACAAGTAGCCCATACCTGAAATCAATTCACGCATGTTTTGCGCGCCTGCACCAGAAGCCGCTTGATACGTCATTGAGGTTGCCCATTCCACTAAATTATTTTGGAATAGACCGCCTAAACCCATTAACATCAATGAAACGGTACAGTTACCGCCCACGAATGTTTTTGTGCCTTTCACTAAGCCGTCTTTGATCACGTTCATGTTTACTGGGTCAAGTACGATGATTGCTTCATCGTCCATACGTAAAGTCGATGCAGCATCGATCCAGTAACCATTCCAGTTTTCTGCTTTAAGCTTAGGGAAAACTTCAGTCGTATAATCGCCACCTTGGCAGGTGATAATGACATCCATTTGCTTCAGACTATCAATGTCCGTTGCATCCATAAGTGCTGGGGCAGTCTTACCACCAAACGCAGGGGCTTCACCACCTGCATTACTGGTAGAAAAGTAAAACGGTTCGAAATGAGCGAAATCGTTTTCTTCAACCATACGTTGCATAAGGACGGAACCAACCATCCCGCGCCAACCGACCAGACCTACTTTCATGTCACTTTGCCTCGGTGCGTTAAAAAAATAAAAAGGGGGTTCGAGTGTACCAAAAGGGCGCATAACTGCAAGCGCTACATAATGAAAACACCAATAATATTGTGCAATATATCTTGTTTATGTTACATGCAAAACTGATATAAATTTATGAATCAATAAAAAATAAAGAATATAAGGGAGGCGTAATGATTTGGATTGAAATACTGGCGGGCTTCGTCATTTGGTTGACATTTTGGTCACTCATACCACGAGATGAATGGTGGTTTCGTGGTGCAGATTTTCCGCGTCTGCAAATCTTGGCTTTGGGCATCTTTGCCTTCATAGGCTTAATTTTATGGAATGCTGAATGGGACTTGGCGCGTGAAATCATTTTAATTGGGTTGATTGCTGCTTTGGCATATCAATTAAAAATGGTTTTGCCTTATACCTTTATTTGGAAAAAACAAGTCAAAAAAGTTCGATCAGACCAGCTAGATAAACAGAAACAAATTTCAATCATTGTCTCAAATGTACTTACGGCGAATACTCAATATCACTTATTATTGGCACAAATACAAAAGCATCAACCTGACTTAGTACTCACGCTAGAAACCGATCAAACTTGGCAAAATGAATTGGCAGTGATTGAAGCTGATTATCCTTATCGCGTACCCGTACCTTTGGATAATTTGTATGGCATGCATTTGTATAGCAAGTTAGAACTTAGTGAAACTGAAGTCAAATTTATTCTCAGTGATGAAATTCCTTCGATCCATACCCGAGTCACCTTAGCATCAGGAAATCAGGTTCAACTGTATTGTTTACATCCCAAACCGCCAAGTCCAACAGAAGCCAAAGATTCAACTTTACGCGATGCAGAATTGCTGATTGTGGGCGATCAGATTAAAGATTTAGATGAAAGTTGCATCGTTATGGGGGACCTGAATGATGTGGCTTGGTCACGTACTACACGACTCTTTCAACGAATCAGTGGGCTTTTAGACCCACGTGTTGGACGGCATTTCGTAAATACCTTTCATGCCAATTATCCACTGCTGCGTTGGTCGCTCGACCATATTTTTCATAGTACAGATTTTGCATTGGTACATATGGAACGCTTGCCCAATATCGGTTCAGACCATTTTCCAGTCTATGTGGTGCTGCAAACAGGCAGGGTATTTGAGCAAATCCAAGAAGAATTAGAGCAAACAGATGAAGATGAACAAGAAGCGCAAGAGGCAATTCAGGAGGGTATAGAAAAAGCTGAGGAAGAGGAGAAGATTGTGACTGATGAAATCGCCCGTGATTATAAGGATGGTACGAAGGCACCTTGATTTTGTTTGATTTAAGAGAAAAGTGTAAGAAATAGCTTACACAGCTTTCGGCTTCTGACGAATGGTCAGGTCAAGTGTATTGACTTATTCTTTGTTCATCGGCACATGGAACTGGGAACGGAACATCCCACTAAGGAAGACGAAGCCGATGGAAGCATCACGGAACGGATGCAGGAAAGGAAAGCCAATAAAAAATAAAAAGAATACTTGTGAAAGCACAACCTCATAGACCCGAGTTTTGCAGGATGCAGAACTCGGGTTTTGCTTTTGTGATATAGAATTTTTTGCTTTTCTTTTGATCAATTTCTTTATACAGTGTGCCAAGAAAAAAGCGATGAATTTCCAATAAAAATATAGGTATGAGGCGTTCTATGCTGTCCGAATGGCACCAGAAAATATTGCAGATTACACACTTATCTACGGATGCACTTTCCATTTACCTTGGCTTAATCCTGTTCTTTTTTGTGGCCTTTTGCCATCACCGCCAATTGAAATCACATTATGCGATTTGGACCGTTGTGGTCGTCGCAGTGGGGTTGGAATTGTTTAATGCACGGCATGATATTTTAGATAGAGGTTATTGGCGTATAGGGCAAAGTTTGCAACATATTTTGAATGTCTTGTTACTGCCGCTAATCCTCTGGTTAATGGCTCGATACCGTGTGTGGAAGGGCTAAGTGGAAGCGCGAAATTGAAGGGCTAAATAGTAGGGTTGAATCACCATTGAGTCATTCATAATAAAAAAGGATATTGTGCATTTCACAATATCCTTTCTAGATGCTGATCTAGGTGCTGAATTAAAAATATTTCCAGAGCGTTATCCTGCACAGCAAAGATCTATGGAGTGTAGTCAATCAAGCTGAATGCTGAGAGACCACCTGCGTATACAACTCCAAAGTCTGGTCACACATCTCTTTTAAACTAAACATGCTGATAGGCTGCACGTGTTGTGGTTGGTCTAAATGCAACTTTAAGGTTTCGAGTAATTGGGTTTCATCATCGACAGTGACTAAACCTTGCGGATAGACATTCGATAAAATTTCAGCTACGCCACCACGGTTCCAACCGATCACAGGTGTACCTACAGACAGTGCTTCGAGTACAGTCCGTCCAAAGGTTTCCGCTTGGCTCGACAAAGATAAAACCAAATCGCTAAAAGCTAACCATTCACGGATATCTGAACGATGACCGACAAAAGTAATCCGATCACTCAGCCCTTTAGCCGCAATACTGTCTTGCATTTCTTGTAAATAAGCCGCTTTTTTCGGATCTGCACCACCGACCACTACCGCATGTACGTCGGGATACTGTGTTTGTAGCTGTTCCATTAAATGGATCAGGGTTTCATGACCTTTCAAACGGGTGATACGGCCTGGTAAGCAAATCAGACGCTTATTTTCTAGTTCAGGGAAATCTTTTAGGGTTTGATTGAGCCACTGTGCTGAGGGTTGATAGCCATGTGGAAAAGCCGCAGGGTCAATGCCACGATAAATACGCACAATGTCCTTAGTAGGACAGTTTTTGTAGTTGTCCGTGATGTATTTGACAACACTATCCGAGACCGCAATAACTTTTTCAGCCTGCGTCATGATTTGACTATAGCGATTAATCGAATAAAAACCATGTACAGTTGAAATCAGGTGAGGTCGCTTGTTTGCAGGAATCCCTTTGAGGGCAAAATGCGTGAGCCACGCAGGGACACGTGAGCGCACATGCACGATGTCTGGTTGATGTTGCTCAATCAGTTTACGTAGAGGACGAATTTGCCATAAGCTTGATAAGGCTTTTTTATGGATTGCGAGCGTGAGGTGAGTTGAACCTTCAGCTTCCAATTGAGTTACCATGCGACCACCATTTGAAACCACTAAGGACTCATGACCGGCGGTCACTAAAGCACGAGCTATTTCTAAGGTTCCTCGCTCGACACCACCACTGTTCAATTCAGGTAAAAGCTGCATTACTTTCATAGCATTTCTCTTTTTTATGTGCTGAGTTGAACTCAATAGATTTTGTCATAGCCTTGTGGGCGGGTTTTAAAGCGGCGATGGAACCACATGTATTGTGTCGGTGCGATTCGTAGCTGATTTTCAATAATTTTATTGGTTCGAATAGCATCCGAAACTTCATCGTCACTCGGAAAATTATCCAAAGCAGGTTCAATCAGCACATGATATTGAGGGTTGCTGATGTCGCCGTCGCGATAAAAATACAACGGGATCGCCTCGGCTTTAGCAATTTTTAATAAGCGACGATGCGCAGTAACAGTGGCTGCGGGAGTACCAAAAAACGGAGCCATGACCCCTTGTTTTAAACCAAAGTCTTGATCGGGACTGTACCAAATGGCATGGCCATTTTTCAGATTGCGAATTAAGCCACGCATATCATCATGGTCGATTTGGTTGGCATAGATGGTGGCACGGCAACGCACAATCAACATATCCAACAGCGGATTATTTTGCGGACGATAAACCACATCCGGCTCAAAGAACTGTGCGCATAAATAGCCACCAGCATCGAGCAGGGTAGAATGTGTGCCGAGGAGTAAAATACCTTTGCCTTCAGCTTGTGCATTTTGAATATGTTCTAAGCCTTCAATTTGCACCCGATTTTTGAACCACTGCGGGCTGTACCATGCATTTAAGGTTTCAAAAATACCAATCATTTGGTCGATAAAAACCTGTCTTGCATTGGCTTCAACCTGTTCTGCCGTCCATTCAGGAAAGCAAACTTCCAAGTTGCGAATCGTGGTTTTACGACGTGATTTGAGATTATTAAATGCAACAGAACCGAGGAATTGCCCAAGGCGATACTGAATTGCCCATGGAAGAATCGCCAAAATCATAAGAAATACAATCCCTATCCAAATTCCCCAATACTGAGGAAGTAAGAAAGACCATTGGAATTTTCCGGGTTGATATGTTGGCTTTTGACTCATAGGGCTAAATCAAAGATTAAAAAATAGGGTTCAGTTTAGCATGAAGCTGAATTGAAAGAGAAAGTTCAAACTCATGCTGCGCTAGACTTAACCTTTGACTAAACCGCCATCGACAATCAAATTCTGCCCGGTGACTGCACGTGAGTAAGGGGACAAGAACATCATGATGGCCGCAGCAAATTCTTCAGGCGTGGTCACTGTGCGTAAAGGTGTTGATGCCGCAATTAAATCAAACACGGCATCGGGTGTGGCTTTACTGGCATCGGTGCTTTGTAATAAGCCGCCTGAAAGCATATTGACGTTAATCCCAAACTCACCTAGCTCATGCGCCGCTGTGCGAGTGAAGGCCAAAAGTGCCGCTTTTGCTGCAGTGTAGTCGTGGTAAGGCACGACGGGGTTTTGTACTAGGTTGGTACCAATATTGACAATGCGACCAAAACCCTGTGCTTTCATATTGGGAAGCGCCGCTTGCGTGGTGTTGAGTGCAGCGACGACTGCGCCATCAAACTGTTGCTGTAAGTGCTGTGCAGTCAGTTCTTCCATTTTAGGACGGGCATCGCCATTAAATTGAAAATGGATGAGGGCATTATTTACGACAGAGGTGATCATGGTACCAAAATGTGCTTCTGCTGCGGCAAAAAGCTGTTCTACTTGAGCTTTATCTGTGACATCTGCTTGATAGGCAAACACTTGCTGAGGAAATGCGGTCGCCAACTGTTCTGCCGCAGTTTGACTGGATAGATAGTTCACGACCACGCGTGCGCCTTCAGCTATTAAAGTTTGGCTAATTGCCAAACCGAGGCCACGTGCGCCCCCTGTAACCAAGACAATTTGATCTGAAATTTGCATGCTCGTGACTCAATCTTATGTTGAACGTCACCATAGCAAGCTTTTCACATTAGCGGAATCGTCTTTACAAACGCTGTATGCTCCAATTTAAAACAGCGTCATTTAGGTTAGCCATCCAGTCGAGTCATATGACATAAAAAAAGCCGTATCGAAATACGGCTTTTTCTGTATGGAATCTTTGTGGACTTAGCCTTTAGCAAGTGTTTCTAGCTCATCTAGACGTTCCATTTTTTCCAGCATTTCGTCATCAATTTCAGCTAGACGCTGTGATGCTTTGGTCGCAGCATTAGCGTCAGTCATAAACCAAGAACCGTCAGCTAATTTTTCAGACAATTCAGCTTGCTCTTGTTCCAATGCTTCAATTTCAGTCGGCAGTTGTTCTAGGGCACGTTGGTCTTTATAGCTGAGCTTGACTTTTTTAGGCACCGCAGCGGCAGCCGCTGCTTCGGCTTTAGCCATGGCTTTTTTCACATCGCTTTTTTGATCCACGACAGTTTGGTCAGGACGCTGTTCCAAATAGTCTTGGTAACCGCCGATGTATTCATCGATTTTACCTTTACCATCAAATACCCAAGTCGACGTCACCACGTTGTCCATAAAGGCACGGTCATGCGAAATCAGTAACAGTGTGCCTTTGTAAGCGCTGAGCATTTCTTCCAACAGTTCAAGAGTTACCATATCCAAGTCGTTGGTCGGTTCGTCCATAACGATAAGGTTCGATGGTTTCAGTAGCAGTTTCGCCAACAGAATACGGTTACGCTCACCCCCAGACAGTGCTTTAACTGGTGTACGTGCGCGTTCTGGAGAGAATAAAAAGTCTTGTAAATAACTGTAGATGTGACGACGGCTACCGTTTACATCGACATGGTCTGAGCCTTCAGAAACGTTATCTTTCACTGATTTTTCAAGATCAAGTGCATTTCGAAGCTGATCAAAGTAAGCAACTTCAAGCTGTGTACCTGTTTTTACTGTACCAGTATGTTCTTGCTCACCCAAAATAGCTTTGATAAGAGTGGTTTTACCCACACCGTTGTCACCGACTAAGCCGATACGGTCACCACGTAATACCAGTGCCGAGAAATCTTTGATGATTGGCGCGCTGTTGCCAAATTGCACAGCTAAGTTTTCAATTTCAAAGACCACTTTACCTGAGCGCTGCGCATCTTGCGTTGCCATGCTCACTTTGCCTTGTTGTGAACGGCGCGCTTTAGACTCTTCACGCAATGCTTTTAAGGCACGAACACGACCTTCGTTACGGGTACGACGCGCTTTAATGCCCTGACGAATCCATACTTCTTCTTCAGCGAGTTTTTTATCGAATAGCGCATTTTGCTTTTCTTCCGCTTCCATTTGCTGAGCTTTGAGTTCGAGGTAACGTGAATAGTTACCTTCATAGCTACGCAAAATGCCGCGGTCAAGTTCCACAATACGGGTTGCGATGCTGTCGACAAATGAACGGTCATGCGAAATAAACAACAGGGTTAAGTTGTTTTGATCAAGCAGGAATTTTTCGAGCCATTCAATACTTTCAACGTCCAAATGGTTGGTCGGTTCGTCGAGTAGTAATACGTCGGGCTGCGTCAAGAGAGCACGTGCCAATAAAACACGACGCTTACGACCACCAGACAAATCTGCAAGGTCAGCTTCTGGGTCTAGGCCCATTTTACTGAGGATGGCATTCACTTTAGTTTCAAGTGACCAGCCATCCATTTGATCCATCTGATGTTGTAGGTTACCCATGCGCTCACAGGCGTCCATATCACCGAGTACGCAGGCTTCGCTGGCTTCATGATAAGCACGCAGTACAGTAGCGGCTTCACCTGCACCATCGGCAACAATATCAGCAACTTTGCCCGAATCCATGGGCACATCTTGAGCAAGCATTGAAATCGTAATGCCATTTTGCAATGAAACTTCACCCCCGTCTGGCAATAAAGTTCCCTCAATCAGTTTAAGTAAAGTAGACTTACCTTCACCATTACGACCGATTAGACACACTCGCTCGCCACGTTCTAAACTGAAGTTCGCGCCGTCGAGTAGGGAAGGTCCGCCAAATGCAAGCTGGACGTCCCTTAAAGTAATATAGGCCATAATGTTTCCTGAAATCTTATATGAGGAGTGTAAATTGACTACACAACAAAATCTTGATGAACAGGCGTCATTTTCCGCACCCATTGAAGATTTGCAAGTCCGAATTGCATTTTTAGATGATTTAGTTGACCAACTGAATGATCAAGTTGCGCGTCAAAACGCCGAAATCGCTGATTTAAAGAAACAAATGCAGATGTTGTATCGTCGTATTGAATCGGCAGATTTATCTGAAGGCATCGCGGCATTTGACCCGATGACCAACCGCCCACCGCATTATTAATGTCACTATTGAATGACAGGCAGATGACGAATCAGCGCCAAAGCTGTGGATTGGTGTAAATTTATTTGACCTTTTGCAGCGTGACAGGTCTAATGCACCGCATCTGCTGATCGAAACCCATTATTTCATCTCATGAGTCAAAAAGTTGTCCTGCTAGATTTGGAAAATAACCCGCCCACAGCAAATCTATTGCGCAATATCATTGAACATTACAGTACTTTGTATGTGTTTAGCTGCAGCGGAAAATTTGAATATGCACTTGAAGATTTGACTGAAATTGCAGGGTGGATCGCGAGTGGTCAATTGGTGGTTTTGGATATTCCAGAAACACCGCAAAAAGAATTTGAATATGCGGTGATTGTGGGGCAACTGATGGCCTTGATGGATCCAGATGCGCATATTGAAGTCATTTCAGCAATGCCTGATATTGAATTACTGATGGAACAATTGGATGGCTCTGGACTCAGTGCACATCTCATTCAAATTCAGTCAGAACAAGAAGTTTCACATAAAGTGAAGTGTAAAATTCCTGACCTAGAAACCATTCGGAATAAACCTGATTTATTACTGATTAAACACTATTGTGATGGTCTGGAAAAACTCAGTGGCAAACCCAACAGTTTGGATAAACTGAAAAACTCATTGATGAATATTTTGCAAGTCTCTAGCGAAAAAGCTCAGCATTTGGTCGGTATGTTGATCAATCTAAAAATCGTCAAACGCTTTGATGAGCAAATTTCGATTCGAAAAAAAGTACTCAAACAATGGGTGCAGCTAGATTTAAATGCGACTGCTGAAACAGCATTGCCGATAAAAACAGACCTGAATGCATTTAGTGCTTCACTCGAAGATCAAACCTCAAATACTGATGATACGGCATCGATGATTCAGGCTGCACAACAAGGCTTATTTAAAAATTTCAATAAAATTGATCCTGTGCAAATGGAAGTGATCCGAAAATTGCATGAATTAAAGTCAGATAAACCAAAAGATATCTACGCCTTACGTGATTTATTGGAGCAAATGTTCCCACAATCTGACGTTCGATTATTACTTAAAGAGTTGATCGAAAAAGGATATATCTATTGGAATGGTCACGAAGTGCTGTATAGCCACGAGATGTTCCTGAATTAATTTTATCGAGTGAACTTGCGTTTTATATTGCGCTTATGCAACTCTAATAAAGGAATATAAAGGTTGTGCTATGGAAAATATTGGAATCTGGGTTACTGTTTTTATTGTGGTCTTTGTACTTGGGTCGATTTTTGGACTTCGAGTAAATCCTAGAGAAAAAGCCTTGGGCATTATGCGCGAGAAGGCGCGTAAGATGGGGCTGCACCCACGTTTAGTGGCTGCACCTGCTTGGACCAAAATTCCAATGGCTTCTGAAAAACGTGCCAGTATGGTGGCGTATTACAGTGTGCTGATTCCAGATGCGCGTTTGCCTTTAATGCGTGCTTTAGTGGTCGATGACAAACTTGAACTGGTACATGGTGATGACAAGTTCAAGGATTTAGCCATTACATTAAAGGGCATTTATGCTATTGATATGCAGGCAAACTGTGTAGGACTCTATTGGAACGAAGAATCTGACTTAAGAGCCACACAGCTTGATGATATGAAAGCATTTTTACATTCATTGGCTGAACTTTAAATTTTAAAAAACCTATTAAACAGGAATGATGGTTAACTATGGCGAACGCTCCTCGGTCCACATCTAAAAGTACCACAGCAAAATCTGCCGATGCTGGGAAAAAGCGTGCGTTAGTGATTGTGGAATCGCCTGCAAAAGCGAAAACAATCAATAAATATTTGGGCTCTGATTACATCGTAAAATCATCGGTGGGTCATGTCCGTGATTTGCCTACAGGCGGCTCGAGTAAAACAGCAGAGAAAAAGCCAGTAACTCGTGCGAAATTAACTGAAGCTGAAAAAGCCAAAAAAGCACAAAAAGCTTTGGTTAATCGTATGGGTGTAGACCCTGAAAATGACTGGAAGGCACAGTACGAAGTCCTACCGGGTAAAGAACATGTTGTTGCGGAACTGAAAAAGCTTGCATCGCAAGTTGACGAGGTCTATCTCGCAACGGATATGGATAGGGAAGGAGAAGCAATTGCTTGGCATTTAAAAGAAGTCATTGGCGGTGACGACTCACGTTATCAACGTGTGGTGTTCAACGAAATTACCAAAAATGCCATCCAAGAAGCGTTTAAACATCCTTCTCGCCTGGATACAGATAAAGTCAATGCTCAGCAAGCCCGTCGTTTCCTCGACCGTATTGTGGGCTTTATGATCTCGCCACTCTTATGGGAAAAAATCGCCCGTGGTTTATCGGCAGGTCGTGTGCAATCTGTGGCTGTTAAACTTGTGGTTGAGCGTGAACGTGAAATTCGTGCCTTCGTTCCAGAAGAATTTTGGCAAGTTTTTGCAGATACCAAGTCGAAGAAAGACGATATCCGCTTAGAAGCAGTGAAGCAAAATGGCAAGACTTTAAAACTGCACAATAAAGCTGAAACGGATGCTTTACTGAACCTGATTAAAGATGCCGACTACACAGTTTCAGCACGTGAAGACAAACCAACCAAGGTTAATCCAAGCGCGCCTTACATCACGTCTACATTGCAACAAGCAGCAAGTACACGTTTAGGTTTTTCTGTGAAGAAAACCATGATGTTGGCACAGCGGTTATATGAAGCCGGCTTTATTACCTACATGCGTACAGACTCAACATTCTTGAGTGATGACGCTGTAAATATGGTTCGTGGTCATATTGAAACTGAGTTTGGTCAAAAATATTTACCGGCTAAACCAAATCGCTACGGCAATAAAGCTGGTGCGCAAGAAGCCCATGAAGCGATTCGTCCATCAAATGTCGCGCTAAAAGGCGATAGTTTGGTGGGTGTAGAGCGTGATGCACAGCGTCTTTATGACTTGATCTGGCGTCAGTTCGTTGCATGTCAAATGACCCCTGCAGAATATTTATCATCAACGATTTTAGTCAATGCCAATGGCGTCGAACTCAAAGCCAAAGGTCGCACATTGGTCTTTGATGGTTTCACTAAAGTGCGTGGTCAAAATAAATCGGATGATGATGTACTGCTTCCTGCTGTAAAAGTCGGTGAATTACTGAAACTTGAAAAATTAGACCCATCGCAACACTTTACTAAACCACCTGCGCGCTTCACTGAAGCATCATTGGTCAAAGAGCTTGAGAAAAAAGGTATTGGTCGTCCATCGACGTATGCTGCGATTATCTCAACCATTCAAGACCGTGGTTATGTGAAGCTCGATAACCGTCGTTTGTTCGCCGAGAAAATGGGTGAAATCGTGACAGACCGTCTCGATGAAAACTTCAATAACTTGATGAACTATGCATTTACGGCAGATCTTGAAGGTCAGCTAGATAAAGTCGCCGATGGTGATCGTAACTGGAAAGAGTTACTCAATAGCTTCTACGGTGATTTTAAAACACGTTTAACCACAGCTCAGGGTGAAAATGGCATGCGCCGTAATTTACCTGTAGAAGTGGATGCTGTGCACTGTAAAGAATGTGATCGTCCGATGCAGATTCGTACAGGGACTACAGGCGTGTTCTTGGGTTGTTCCGGTTATAACTTACCTCCAAAAGAGCGTTGTAAGGGGACTTTGAACCTAACACCTGTAGAATCATTGGCTGCACTGTCTGACGATGACTCGGCAGAAACAGCAGATTTAATGTCGAAAAAACGTTGTCCAATCTGTGAAACAGCCATGGATAGCTATGTGATTGATGGCGGCCGTAAGTTACATATCTGTGGTAATAACCCAGACTGCGCTGGTTTTGAGCTTGAAGAAGGTGAGTTCAAAATCAAAGGGTATGATGGTCCAACCATTCCTTGCGACAAATGTGATGGTGAAATGCAATTGAAGACAGGCCGTTTCGGTCCTTACTTTGCATGTAATAGCTGTGACAATACACGTAAAGTGTTGAAGAGCGGTCAGCCTGCACCTCCACGTGTAGATCCAATTAAAATGGAACACTTACGCTCAACCAAACATGATGACTTCTTTGTCCTTCGTGATGGCGCAGCAGGTTTATTCTTAGCTGCAAGTAAGTTCCCGAAAGTTCGTGAAACTCGTGCACCGAAAGTGGCTGAACTACGTTCTGTCGCAGATCAGTTGGATGCAAAATATCAGTTCATCTTGCAAGCACCGGATGTCGATCCTGAAGGAAATCCTACATTGGTGAAATTCAGCCGTAAAAACCAAGCGCAATATATTGGTTCTGAAAATGCTGAAGGCAAACAAACCAAATGGTCTTTGGTGTACCAAGACGGTAAGTGGGTTGAGGCTTAAGCTTTAAAATCAATAAAATGCTGACTTCGGTCGGCATTTTTTATGTCAGAATTAATCAAAATTTAAATGATAAAAATGATTGGGGGGAATAGTGGAAATTCAAACGAAAAAGTTTGCTGTACTCATAGATGCGGATAACTCATCGATCAATGCTATTCCATATGTGTTGGAAGAAGTTGCAAAATATGGAATCGCAAGTGTTAAACGCGTTTATGGAGATTGGAGCAGCGAAACCTTAAAAAATTGGCGTGAAGTCTTACTTCCACATGCCATCACACCTGTTCAGCAGTTTGCTTACACAAAGGGCAAAGATGCAACGGATATGATTTTGATCATTGATGCGATGGATTTGCTGTATGCAGGTTCATTGGATGGCTTTTGTATTGTTTCAAGCGACAGTGATTTTACCCCTTTAGCATCTAGAATTCGTGAAAATGGGCTAAGTGTTTACGGTTTTGGAAAAAAGTCGACGCCAGAGGCATTTAAAAAAGCATGTGATAAATTTATTTATGTTGAAAACTTACTGCAAGATAATGAGCTAAAAAATACTGAAGAAGATCTTATTAATTCACCAATTAAAGAAGTCATTGAAAATACAAAAGTAAGTGAACCAAAGCCATCTGTGCAGATTAAAGAGAATACAATCACTGAAATCATTGATAAACCCACTTTGAATTTGATTTATAAAGCTGTGAAAGATAATGCTGATGACAGTGGTTGGGCATATTTAGGTCTAGTTGGAGGGTATATCAATGCGGTAAAGTCGGATTTTGATACTAGAAATTATGGACATGAAAAACTTTCAGGTCTGGTTAAGGCTTTAGGCGTGTTTGAAACGAAATTAGTTGGGAGCCAAATGTTTCTCAGAAAAAGAAGCTTTAGTACTTTCATACGATTAGTGCAGAAAGCGATTAATCAAAATGCTAATGAAAGTGAATGGGTTGAATTAAGCATAATCATTCAAAATTTAGAAAATTCAGATTTAAATATTCGAAATTATGAAGAAGCAATAGAATCAATAAATAGCGAATGGTTGGATTTTAAAATAGAAAAATCCAAAAAATTCATAAAAATTAAAAGACTAATAGCTTGATTAAGTAGATTGGGTATACCATCAATGTGGAAAAAAATTCGGGTACTGTGCTTATTGCTGATTTTATTGGTTGTTGCAGTCAATGCCTATAAAGACAAAAACCAAGACTGGAGTAAACCGATCTTTATATTGTTACATCCAATTAATGCAGATGGTCGAGAGAGCACACAAGCTTATATACAGCAGCTCTCTGTCAATGATTTAAACGATGTTCAACAATATTTACAAGCGACAGCACAGAAATACCGAGGGCAACCGACTTATGTGTATTTTAAGTTAGGTCGTGAGCTGAAAGTTTTACCTCCCAAAGTACCCAATGACGCCGGTATGTTGGATGTTATCTTATGGAGTTTGAAATTCCGCTACTATGCTTGGCAACAGCATGAAAATGTAGACGGGGTTTCGAGTGTCACGCTCTTTCTAAATTATTACGATCCGACTCAAACCAAAGAACTTAAACATTCCACAGCCTTGGAAAATGGTCGAATTGGATCGGTGAATTTATTTGCATCGAATAAACAGACAGCGCAGAATAAAATCGTTTTAGCACATGAGTTATTACACGCTTTTGGTGCAACTGATAAGTATGATTTGGCTACAGGTCAGCCGATTTTTCCTGTCGGTTATGCAGAACCTGAGCGGCAGCCTTTGTTTCCACAAAGCAAAGCTGAACTGATGGCAGGGCATATTCCTACCTCACAGACGCAAAGTAAAATGCCTGAAGATTTAGCTGATACTGTGGTGAGTGACGTCACAGCGATTGAAGTGGGATGGAAAAAATAATGTGGATAAAACGTATCTTATCCACAGTTTCAATTGGCAGTGTGGATAAGATTTGGACTTTTCTTTCATTTTTCTTCATCATGAAGTTGCATAATCCATTGAATAACGAATAACTTGAGAAAAAACATGAGAACAGTAGGCAACGATTTAATTCGCAGTCAGCTCCATGAAAACCGTAAGTGGTATCTCGGTTTAGGTGCTTTATTGGTGGTCTTCGGATTGGTCCTTTTGGCAGCTTTGCCATTTGCGACACTTACGGTGATTTATATTTTTGGTGTGCTGATGATGTTAGGTGGCGTAATCCATTTCATTGCAGCATTTAAAATTTTTGAAGGCGGTTACCGCTGGTTCTGGGCACTATTTGGTGTGCTGTATTTGGTCGCAGGCTATTATGCATTTACAACGCCTGTCAAAACGGCCATTGTCCTGACCAATTTATTGGCGATTATTTTGATCATTGCAGGGGTCATTCGTATCTTTAATGCTGTGCTATTTCGAGCATTTCAAGGTTGGGGATGGACACTATTTTCAGGGCTATTGACCTTGATTACTGGTGTGATCATTTTGATGTCGCCTGATGCGCCATTTTGGGTATTAGGATTATTCTTGGCGGTTGATATTTTATTCCAAGGGGTCAACTACCTTACTTTGGCTTCTTATATTCGACGTGAAGTGCCGAAAAGCTCGGCAGAGCAGTAAGCTGCTTGCGGATCCGATAAATAAAAAAAGAGTGCTGAGGCACTCTTTTTTTATTCACTTGAAATGTGTACAACCCGTTAAGGTTTCACGCTATAGCGGCTACTAATTGCGATACGATTCCATGTATTAATGACAATTGCGAGCCATTCAATCGCACTGATTTGATCATCCGTTAAAAAGGGTAGAGCATCTTCATAAACTGCATCGGGAACTTGGCCTTCGGCGATCAATGTAATCGCTTCGATCAAGCTTAAAGCCGCACGTTCTTTTTCATCGTAGTACGCAGTTTCACGCCATGCATTGAGTAGGCTAATACGTTCAATGCTTTCACCTGTTTTAAGTGCATCTTGCGCATGCATGCGAATACAGAACGCACATTCGTTGATTTGGGATGCACGTAATTTGAGTAAATGAGCTAATCCTTCACTTAGGCCAGCTTCATTTATTTTTTTCATTGCCAGTGCATCAAGTTCTGCGACTTTTTTATATAGCTCAGGTGCAGACTGACCTAGATTGATTCGTGACATTTCGAGCCTTTCTGATGTTTTTAGATATACCTGCTATTTTAAAACCGTTATGGTTGCGGACAAGTTTTATTTTGAGAATTTAGATGACCACTTTTGTTCTTGCGCCCGATTCATTTAAAGAAAGTATGAGTGCTCAACAAGCCTGTGACGCGATGCGGCGTGCAATTTTAAAACTCATACCTGATGCAAATGTCATCGCTGTGCCAATGGCAGATGGCGGTGAGGGAACTGTGGATGCGTTACTCAGTGCTTGCCACGGTCAAAAAGTGCCGATAGCGCTTACAGGTCCTTTGCCCAATCAACGTGTGACGACGTATTTCGGTTTGATTGACGGAGGAAAAACTGCGGTGATTGAAATGGCAAAAGCCAATGGTATTCATCTTGTCGATATTGCTCAGCGAAATCCTTTACTGACGTCAACTTATGGTACGGGCGAAATGATCAAGGCTGCTCTAGACTTTGGAGTAAGTAAAATTATCATTGGCTTGGGCGGGAGTGTGACCAATGATGGCGGTGCAGGTATGGCGCAGGCCTTGGGGGCGCAATTTTTAGATGAAAATGGCTTCGAAATAGCAGTTTGTGGTGGTTATCTGGATCAAATTAACAGTCTTGATTTGACGCAGCTCGACTCACGTTTAGCGCATACAGAAATTATCATTGCCAGCGACGTCATTAATCCACTATGTGGTGAAAATGGTGCATCCCATATCTTTAGCCCGCAAAAAGGTGCAACGCAGGAGATGGTGCGTCAGTTAGATCAGAACCTCAGTCATTATGCCGATGTGGTTGAAGCGACATTGGATTGTGCTTTACGTGCTGTCGCAGGTGCAGGCGCTGCAGGTGGATTAGGTTTTGGGTTGATGGCTTTTGCAGGTGCATCGATGCAATCAGGTGTGGAATTGGTCATTGAACAATGTCAGTTGAATGAAAAAATAGCACAGGCAGATTATGTGCTGACAGGTGAAGGGAAAATTGATCATCAAACTAAGTTCGGTAAAACGCCATTTGGTGTGGCGCAAGTTGCAAAAAAGTATAATAAACCTGTGATCGCCTTTACTGGTCTAGTGGGTGAGGGGATAGCAGAACTCTATGATTTAGGTTTCACACAGATTGTTGGGATTAATCCACCAGATTGTAAGTTGAAAGATACATTAAAAAATGCAGAAACATACTTAGAAAAAAGTTGTAAAGATCTCATCAATTCTATATGTAAAAGATCAGAACCTACTCCTCTTAAGATGGATCGGTTCTGAAAAGTGTTATTTCTATAAGCGATTTTCTAAATAGTGCTGTGCAAATGTAACTTCTGCTTGGTACTCGGTTAGATTTTGCGGTTTAGGGAGACGAATATTAGGTGCAATACCAATGTCGTCAATTTGCTGCCCGGTACGGCGGTGGATAAATGTGGTTGCATAATACAGTGTGAATTGTTGAGATGGCGTTTTGATGGTTCGAATATTTGAAGCATCTAAAGCCCCATAAGTGTTACGCCCCATGACTAAAACATTCGGATTTTGACGTGCGGTTAAAATAAACATTTCACACGAACTACCGCATTCTTCATCTGACAGAATAACAACTTTTTGGGGCGTAGCTTTTACGTCTGAATGGGCGATCACATATTTTTCCTCTTTCTGCTTTGTCATCCCAACCCAGCTATTTTTGTTGCTTTCAAGTTTAGCAATCATACGATTAAATTCTACCTTGATTTCTCCATCAGGTAAGGTTTTGGCTGTTTCTTTCCATGATTGAATATTATCTGTAGATGCATAAATTTGGGGCATTTCAAACCAATACTCAGCTGCTCCCAAAAGTGGATAAAGGGGTTGTGCTGATGTATCAAAACCGCCTGAGTTTTTGCGTAGATCAAGAATTAAAAAACGTGCGTCTAACACTTGGTTTTGATTGTCTTGAATGATCTTTTCAAGTTGATTTTGAACAGACAGATCAAAAGTTGGGATGGTAATTAAGGTTGTCTGCTCGGATAATTTTTGCGTGGTCACGAGATTGCTTGATTGTATTGTTGAACTCTCTGTGATGGCTTCTGATATGGTTTTTCGGCCTAAGCTCAGATGGCCTTTACGAATAGATTTGAGAAAGTGATTGGTAATTTCTTTACAGGCATCGACCGAATTTACTTGTGTAATTTTAGTGTTTTGCTCATTTATGACCTTTTGAATATTTTCTGGATAGTTGTCCCAGTTTTTTGCTCGAATACCAGCATCATTTTTGAGTATAAATTCAGAGCTAAAGTTAAAATCTTTTTGGCACTCACTAGGTGTCATGGGACTAAGTCCATCTGCAGCTTGAATACTTGGGCTTAGAAAAAAACTACCACTCAGTACCAACAATGAAAGCTGTGAAAATTTATTGAACATGTCATGATTCCTAGAGACGGTTATTTTCTAAAGTTATAAGCCTATGGATTTAAATAGGTCTTTGTTTTTCTAATGATATTGAATTGTAAATCTACTGATTTTTTACTGTATAAACAATGAAAATTTTAAATGAATAGTCATGGTTAAAACGGTGTGTTTCCGCGTCAAGTTGAGTCACTTTGTAGTCGTCTACGCTGTGAATTTAGGGTAGCTCTGTTAAACTACCAATTCACATAGCACGATGAGACACCATGAGTTTAGCCAACCTGATTGATGAATTAAATCCTCAACAAAAACAAGCCGCAACAACAGAAGCACAGCATAGCTTGGTTTTGGCAGGAGCAGGTTGTGGTAAAACCAAAACCATCGTAGCGCGTGCAGCTTATTTAATTGATCAAGGCGTGCCTGCCAATCAAATTCAAATTTTGACTTTTACTCGCCGTGCGGCCAGTGAAATTGTCGCTCGTGTGGAGTTGGCTCTAGGTGAGCAAGCCAAAGGGTTACGTGCATCAACCTTTCATACTTTTTGTATGTACCTATTGCGCCGTATTCCAAATGCCTTTGGCCTAGAACAGTTTTCGATTATTGATCGTGATGATCAACTCATGATGTTCCGCCTGATTCGTGGTCGTGATGATAAGAAAAACCCCAATCACTTGCCCAAGCCGAAAGAACTCTGTGATCTGTATTCCTTTGCGCGGAATACGCGCCAAAAACTCAGCATTGCTATGGAAAAGCAAATGCCTGAGTACTTTGCGTTGAAAGATCAAATCGCGGATATCATGAAAGAATACGAAGCCCGTAAACGTGCGCGTAGTTTTTTAGATTATGACGATATCTTGGCGATTGTGGCGAAAGCCTTGGCGGAATCAGATGGATTGGTCGATTATGTCGCTTCGATTTGTCGCCACATGTTGGTTGATGAAATGCAGGATACCAATCCGCTGCAATGGGCGTTACTTGAGCCACTAAAAGAACGTGTCAGTTTGTTCTGTGTCGGCGATGATGCGCAGTCCATTTACGGCTTCCGAGGTGCAGATTTTGAAAATATTCACCATTTTAAAGAGCGTGTACCCGACGCACAGATTTTCAAACTCGAAAAAAATTATCGTTCAACCCAAGAAATTTTAGACTTGTCAAATTGGTTGTTGGATGAAAGCGAAATTAAATATGACAAACGCTTAGATGCCTATCGTGGTGAAGGTATTAAGCCGAAAATGCATATTTTCCCGAATGAGTTTGATGAAGCCAAATGGATTGCCATCGACATTAAAGAGCGTCATTACCTCGAAGGCAGCAAATGGTCGGATCATATGGTGCTTGTGCGTTCAAGCTTTGCCGCCCGTCATATTGAAGCAGCCTGTATTGCCGCAAACGTACCGTATCGCTTTATTGGCGGAATGAAATTACTTGAAACAGCCCATGTAAAAGACTTGCTCAGTGTGCTGCGTGTAGTGGCCAATCCTTTAGATGATATCGCGTGGATGCGCTTTTTAACCTTGTGGAATGGTGTGGGTGATGTCGGTGCGAGTAAGTTATCGCAGCAGATTTTACTTGAGCCAGAAATGCAAGCCATTGCAACCAAGTTGGAAAAATTTGGCAAAGTGCCTGACCAAGCGATTCTGATGATGAAGCAAATGTCGGTGTTGAAAGATCAGGTCAAAGAATGTGTAAGCTTGGCTGTTCAAGCGATTTCTGAGCAGCTGGAAGAAAACTATAAAAAAGATTGGAATCGCCGTGTCGGGGATTTTGATCTGGTGAAACAACTGGCATCCAAACATACCCAGTTGAGTGAATTCTTAGAAGAATATGTGCTTGACCCAGTTTCCATTTCTGAAATTGAACGCCAATCTGACAGTGATGTCGTGACCTTAATTACCATTCATTCGGCAAAAGGAACGGAGCAAAAAGTCTGTTATGTGGCGAATGTCACGCCAGGGCAATATCCACATGCACGTGCCCAAGGTAATTTCGATGAAGTGGAAGAAGAACGTCGCGTGTTATATGTGGCGCTGACACGTGCGCAAAATGAATTGATTTTGACCAAGCAAAACTTGAACCACTGGGCGCGTGAAACTGTCGATGAGCAAGGGCGTAAAGTAGAAAGTTACTTTATGAATGATTTAACTCGAAATTTATGTAGTTTGGAAACACACTATAAAACCCGTCAGCAAACCGTAAAAAGTGCGTTAATCGAAAGAAAATCGATTAATTTAGATTTTGGTATCGATCTCGATTAAAATAGATTTTTGACGTGATTTACACGCAAGTTAAAAAGCAAAATAGACAAATGCTTTTTGATGATGCTGTCTATTTGGAAGATTGAATGAAAATTTTAGTACGTAACTTAGAGCGTTCAGTTACTGAAGCAGAATTGGTTGAACTGTTTAAACCATTTGGCGCAGTAGAGTCTGCTGTTGTTGTTATGGATGCAAGCACAGGTAAATCGAAAGGGTTTGGTTTTGTCGAAATGCCAAATGGTCGTGAAGCTGTAAAAGCGATTAAAGGCCTGAATACTTTGAAAGTCAAAGGTGCGGGTATTCGCGTAAAAGCGGCTGAAGATAAGCCTAAAGCATAAATTCAAAAAGGAGCGTAACGCTCCTTTTTTATCGGTGATCTATGAAAAAATGCTACTCGGCCTTGTCGATTGTTGCGCCATCTGGTTCGAACATTGCGTGCGGACGTAAAACGCTTGAAGTCCGCTCATGGCAGCCTGAGCATTTGCCTTTAAAAGATTTAGTGATTGTGGAAAATCAACGCTACTTACATGAAAGTGGAGATGAAGATATTGGACGTGCGGTGGCGATGGTCGATGTATATGACGTTCATGCATGGACTGAAAATGAGGTAGAGCTAGCGCAGGCGACATATTGGGCAGCAGGGTACTGGGCTTGGCGTTTGGAAAATATCAGGATGATCCATTGGGATATGTCTGTTCCTGCAAAGCGTGACATTTATTTAATTGAAATCGATCATCCATAATATTTATTGTGAATTTCCTAAAAATCCGTTTAAGCTTATTCATGTAGAAAAACGCCAAAATTTAGGGAATTGTTCATGTCTCGTGTTGCTCGCTTTCATGCTGATCGTACCAATCAAAAGTTATATTTTAGCCGTCTTGCATGTCAGCAAGCCGAGCAGACCGATCATGTTCAACAAGCTCAGGCTTATCGCGAAGCAGCGGTTTTTCATTTGCATGGTGCAGTACTTGCGTTTTTACAAGAGTTGGTGCGTTACTATCGTTTAAATGAGCCTGCGCCCACGTTAAAGTCGATTGAAACGCTGATGGCTGAAAAAGGTCAGGTATCACCTGAAGTGACTGTTATGCAGCAATTGGCAAAGCAGGGCTTTATTGCAGAGCTGAAACGCGCACATCGTATGTGTCAGTATGCACCTGAACCGTCTGCACCAGAGCCAGAAGATGAAACGTCTTCAAATTTAATTATTAAAGTCACTCAAACACCGCAAGCATGGTTGCCAGATACCGCTATTTTGCGTGAATGGCATCGTGATCTAACCCAATTGATTGATGGATTTCGTAACGAGATGGTGGAATTCTAATCGGACTATTGCTACTTGAAATAAATTTATTTAACCCGATATAAGATTATCTAAGTAATACAAAGTGCAGATGCCTTTATCACCATGTTGCGCATGGAGGGATATATGTCTATAGAACAGTTGAAAGAACTCTTTGGGAACCAGGAAGCAATTTTAGAGCTGGTTCAATTGGAAGGTGGTGAGTTGGCATTGCGTAATGCAGGCTCAGAAAAAGAGCCTTTGGTGACTATCCAATTCAATGAAGAATTACGCAATATTTTGGGCGATCAAATGAGTGTGATCGCTCAGCAAATGATTCAGGCTGCATTGTTTGGTTTGTTAGAAAAACAAGTGGATGAATGGCATGCCGAAGTGGTTGATGAAAAGCCAAAATATATGAGCTAATCATATAGCTGCTGATTTTGTGGATCATGTTGATGAAAACGCACCTTTTGGTGCGTTTTTTTATACTCAAAATGGCACTTAGACTTTGCCCAATTCAGCAGGTGAGATCAGCATCGATCCTAAAAATACAATGAAGACCCCGATGAGCTGTAAGAAAAATGGATTTTTGGCATCTTGCCAATACAAAATCAGAAAGACGATGGAAATGGGATAAAAGAATAGACAGCCCAGTCCCCATAAAATACTGGTTTTAAATGCAGCGATGAGAAAGCCCAGACCGCCAATTAAAATAATGGCAAAGCCTAAATAGAGACTGAACATGTTTATCTTGTTTGAAGTTTTTAAAATGATGCTTTGTTTGGTGTTAATTTTATCAATATATATTTTAAATTCAATTATTTGTAATTTTGAAAATGCTGAATTTTATCAGTTTAAAAAAGGCGATGCTTAAATGCATCGCCTTTTTTGTATCGCCCCTAAGCGTTTTATTTAGGCACTTAGTGTGTCGGTGTTTGATGATGGGCAATTTGGATTTGATTTAAAATATGATTGCTCATATTTTTCGCCATTTCCTCTTTGGCATAATAAACCTCACCGACATTGTCGCGACGAATGACTTCAGCTTCTTCTTTGCTTTCCGCACAAACCAATACTTGGATAGACGGATTCAGCATTTTGGCAATGTCGACAATTTTATGAATATCTAAAATATCCATAGGTGAAATGACCAAAAGGCGTGCGTGTTGAATATGGGCTTGAATTAAAACGCCGGGTTCTGTTGCCACACCGGATACCGCAGCGATGCCTTTTTCCCGTAAGTTTTCCACGATTTCACGATTTTCTTCAGCAATAACCACTTTAATGTTTTCATTCATTAATTCACGGGTAATGCGACGACCGACTTCACCATGACCAATCAGTACCACCTGATCACGTAGATAATCCTGTGAGACCTCATCAGGCAACATGGCTAATGGGTCACTACTACGTTCCAGTAAACGGGCCAAATTCGAGCGCTCACGGATGAGTCGCTGCATAGGCTCGATTGCAGAAAATACAAATGAGTTGAGTGTAATCGAGATTAATGCACCTGCCAGTATCAGGTTTTGTCCTTCCATAGAAAGGAGGTTTAGAGATACACCCAAGGTCGCCAAAATAAATGAGAACTCACCAATTTGCGCCAAGCTTGCCCCAACGGTTAATGCGGTATTGATGGGGTAGCGGAAGAACAACACCAACGCCATTGCAGCGATGGTCTTACCAATCATGATAATGCCGACTACTGCTAAGACATGAAGTGGTTGTTCAATCAAGATCCGTGGATCAAACAGCATGCCGACGGAGACGAAAAACAGAATCGAAAAAATTTCACGAAGCGGAAGAGTTTCTTCTTCTGCACGGTGACTAAAGTCAGACTCTTTGACCACCATACCGGCAAAAAATGCGCCCAGTGCCATGGATACACCAAATACCTTGTAGGCACCAAAGGCAATAGATACGGCTGCTGCAACCACGGTGAGCGTGAATAATTCACGTGAGCCTAAGCGCGCAACCACTTGCATAATCATTGGCACTAAGCGTTTACCAATGATCAGCATGAAGGCAATAAAGCCAGCAACTTTGAGTAAAGTTAGACCTAAGGTCAGCCAAATATTTTCATCGGCACTGCCTGATGTGAGCGGTTGACCGCCAAGCAGTACGGCAGTCGCAGGTAGAAGGACCAGGACCAGAACCATCACCAAGTCTTCAACCAAGAGCCAACCCACGGCAATTTTACCATTGACGGAGTTGAGTAAGCCGCGATCACCTAAGGCTTTGAGTAGAACGACAGTACTTGCACACGACAAACTTAAGCCAAACACTAAGGCTGAGCCCATGCTCCAGCCCCAAAGCATGGAAATTCCCATACCGAGTAAGGTCGCCACTGCAATTTGTAAAATGGCACCCGGGAGGGCAATACGACGGACTTGCATCAAATCATTGAGTGAAAAGTGCATACCCACGCCAAACATCAGGAACATGACACCGAGTTCGGCCAATTGGTTAGCGAGATGGATATCGCCAACTACCCCAGGTGTGTTTGGGCTAATAATAATACCGGCAATCAGATAGCCGATAAGGGGAGGAAGTCGCAGGCGTGCAGCAATATAGCCAAAAATTAAGGCAAAACCAAAGCCAACAGCAAGTAATATTATGAGTTCTACATCATGAGGCACTAAAAACTCCTTAAGCCTAAGTTAAGGGTAAAAAAGACAAGCACAAAAAGTGCCAAAAAGCATTTTGAAAGTTTAGCAATTCGAATAAAAAAAATGCAAAAAAAAACGACCTAAGTAGGTCGTTTTTTTCAAAAAACTAAAATTATTTGATTTTAGCTTCTTTGAAGATTACGTGTTGACGGATTTTTGGATCAAATTTTTTGATTTCCATTTTTTCCGGCATAGTACGTTTGTTCTTAGTGGTAGTGTAGAAATAACCTGTACCAGCAGAAGAAACTAGGCGAATTTTATCACGCATGTTCGTAGCTCCTTAGATCTTTTGACCTTGAGCACGTAGGTCAGCAACAACCTTTTCGATGCCCAATTTGTCGATAATACGCATACCTTTAGTAGTTAGACGAAGACGTACGAAACGTTTTTCGCTTTCTAACCAAAAACGGTGGTGATGCAGGTTCGGCTCGAACCGGCGTTTAGTTTTGTTGTTGGCGTGTGAGACGTTGTTACCAACGACTGGACGCTTGCCGGTAACTTGGCAAACCTTAGACATGGTGTAACTCCATTGATTTAGCCAACAGCAAATCTGTATGGCCAGTCAAAAAAAACATTGAATTCATTCAAGGGGCGTTTTATATCAAAAATGCGCTTAAAAGACAAGCGATTTTGCATAAAACGAACGATCACCTAGTGTGATCGTTCATGCCTTGATCGTTTATCGAAGAAGTGTCTTCGAAATCAGTTTGTGGATCGGCTTATTGAACGGTGGAAGAATGAATTTCAAACTATAGAGTTTTGGATTCGACATCACCGAGCGTTCATGCGACAAACTGAAGAAACCTTCTGGACCATGATATTTCCCCATACCCGAAGCCCCCACACCGCCAAACGGCAGGTCATCTTGAGCAACATGGGTTAATACCGTGTTTTGTCCGAAATGTCCTGAATGGGTACGTGTTGCGACATAGTCGGCACGTGCCTGATCAAAGTCGAAATAGTATAAAGCAAGTGGACGAGGACGGCTATTAATAAAAGCAATAACCTCGTCAATTTGATCATATTCCATGATCGGAAGGATCGGACCGAAGATTTCATGCTGCATAATTTGCATGTCTGGAGTGACACCCGTTAAAACAGTCGGTGCAATTTTACGTACAGCGTCCACATCTTCATTTTGTGGGTTAAAACTGATGATTTGTGCGCCTTGATCACGCGCATCTTCTAAATAACCTTGTAGGCGGTTGTACTGCTTGTCATTAATAATCGAGGTGTAGTCCTGATTTTGGGCAATACTTGGGTACATGGCTTCAACGCACACTTTATAGTGATCTAAAAATTCAGCTGTTTTACCACGAGGTAAGAACACATAGTCAGGTGCAACACAAGTTTGACCTGCATTCCAAAGTTTACCAACCGCAAGACGCTGTGCGACATCTGCAAGGTCAATAGACGGATGAACCAATACAGGTGACTTTCCGCCTAATTCTAAAATCACCGGAACTAAGTTTTCAGACGCTGCCGCCATGACGGTTTTACCGACATTGGTCGAGCCAGTAAAAATCATTTTGTCGAAGGCAAGGTGACTAAACGCATCTGAAATTGGGCCACCACCGTTGACGACTGCGACCAATTCTTGAGGAAATGCTTCTGCGAGAGCTTTTTCTAGCACATCACCGAATGCCGCAGAGGCACTCGAAATTTTGATCATGGCATGGTTGCCCGCAGCCAAAGCACAAATCAGTGGGCCTATAGAAAGAAGCAGTGGGTAGTTCCATGGCGTAATAATGCCGACGACACCAAGCGGTTGATATTGCACCCATGCTTTTGCAGGTTGGTGAATAATTCCGACATGGCGTTTGGATGGTTTCATCCAGTCTGTCAAATGCTTGCTATAATATTTAATGTGTTCAAGACATGTAAGTAACTCACCAATCTTGGTTTCACCAATAGAACGGTTACCATAGTCTTGATTAATTGCATCAGCAAATTGATCTTGATACTTAACTAAGATACGCTTAAGCCGAGCCAAACGATCAATACGTTCCTTCGCTGTAGGCAATGGGTAACGTAAATACGCTTGTTTCTGCTGTTCCAACATATTGTTGAGATGCTGCTGATCAAAAGAATGTGGTGTCATTGAAGTTGTTTTTGTCTGACTATTCATGTCGCACGACCATATCCAAATTAGCGATTAATTAATTTTTAGAGTAAATACTCTAAATAGTCAAGTTACTTTATGTGTTAGTGTTCTAATGCTTTGAAATAAATGGTTGTTTTAGGATGTCTCACACCAAAACCTTAAAAACGAAAGAACGTATTTTGCAGCTGAGTTTGCAGTTGTTTAATGAGCGTAGCGAGCGTTCAGTGACAACCAATCATATTGCTGCTGAACTGGGAATGAGTCCTGGTAACTTGTATTACCATTTCCGAAATAAAAGTGAAATTATTAAGGAATTAATGGAGCAATATCAGCATGAAACGCTAGAAATGTTAGCGCTTCCTGATGATCGTCAGCTTGATGCCAATGATAAAATTCGCTATTTCCAAGTGTTAAGTAGCCAATTATGGGCTTATCGCTTTTTACATCGTGATGTTTATCACTTGGTCGAAAATAATGAAGATTTCCGCAAAATGTATCCACGTTTTGCCGGTCAAGTCATGCAACAAGGGCAGAAAATTTATCGTGCCTTTGTCGATGCAGGCTTAATGCAGATGACCGATTCTGAAATTGAGGCCTTAACCATTAACTTGTGGATCGTGCTGACCAACTGGACCAACTTCCTTTATATGTCTGGCCATATTACTGACTCAAACACTTTGGAAGAAAAGTGGGTGTGGCAAGCACTACGACAAATGGTGTTCTTAGAAGGTGCATATCTACGTGGTGAAAGCCGTGAAACCTATGAGCGATTGCTCGAAACTTTAGGGCCGTCGGACTTATTTGCAAGTCTTTCAAACGCAAAGCATCAGGTTACTGAATAAGACTATTTAGTCTGGCTTTAAAAAGCGTTAGAATACTCGGCTCTTTTTTCAATTTAACTGATTAGTGATATAAACCAACATGAATATGTCGACCGCTAACACAGCACGCTTACTCATTACCTGTGAAGATAAACCGGGGATTGTGCAAGCTGTATCGAGCTTTTTGTATCATCAGGGAGCAAATATTACCGCACTTGATCAATACGCGACTGAAGCTCAAGGGGGGCGATACTTCATGCGTGTTGAGTTCGAATTGGACAATTTACAAAGCCGTAAAGAAAGTCTAACTCAAACATTTGCGAGCAATGTTGCTGAGCGTTACAACATGCACTGGCGTTTAGCTTTAGTCAGTGATGTGAAGAAAGTCGGTATCTTGGTGTCTAAAGTTGACCATGCATTGCTTGAGCTGTTATGGCGTCATGCACGTGGTGGTTTGCCATGTGAAATCACCAAAGTCGTGTCTAATCACGATGCTTTACGTGAATCTGTAGAAAATTTCGGTATTCCGTTTGAAGTGGTTCCCGTGAACAAAGAAAACAAACGTGAAGCTTATGAGCAAATTGATCAATTGATGCAAGGCAATGATTTATTGGTTCTTGCTCGTTATATGCAAATTTTAGACGAAGAATTTGTTCAAAAATGGGAAATGAAAGTGATCAACATTCACCATTCATTCCTCCCAGCCTTTGTTGGTGCGAACCCATATAAGCAAGCGCATGAAAAAGGTGTGAAGTTGATTGGTGCGACAGCGCATTATGTGACTGCTGATCTTGACCAAGGGCCGATTATTGAGCAAGACGTAGAGCGTGTAAGCCACGACTTTACTGTTGAACAATTGCGTGAGTTAGGTCAGGACGTAGAACGTAATGTGCTCGCACGTGCAGTCAAATGGCATCTTGAAGATCGTATTATTGTCGATGGTAATAAAACTGTTGTATTTCAATAAAACGAGATGAATTTTTGAATAAAAGGGCATACTTTAGGTATGCCTTTTTTATATTATGATTAAAAAAAGTCATTAAAACTGACGAATTAATAGTTGCAAATGAAAACACTTCTCATTTATTATTGCCGTACTTTAATTGTGCTAACCGATGAGCATGATTGTATTTTTGACAAAATAAATGCAATCGCTTCTTCAAGGTAACTGAGTTTAATGAGTCAATCTCCCGCTCCAATGATGCAATCACCTAACCCGATGAAAAAGAAAATCATTACTGCGCTTCTCGCTGTTGTGGTAGGGCATATGGGGGTATTGTGGGCGGTCAGCAATATGAAAGCACCAGAACTTAAACCGATCGAAAAAGATCCGATTAAAGTTCGCTTTGTGAAGATTGTTGAAGAGAAAAAACCAGAACCTCCGAAGCCAAAACCAGAACCGAAGAAAGAGCCACCAAAGCCAAAAGAAGTTAAAATTGTAGATAAGCCTTTACCACCTCCACCGAAGAAAGTGGAAAAACTGGAACAGGTGAAAAAGAAAGATGCGCCGAAACCAACTGTTGAAGCGGTCAAAAACGTACCACCAACACCTGTTGTTTCAACTGTGGTTTCTGAAACGAAAGTCGTTCGTGTTGAACCAACACCTCCGGCACCTGTTGCACCACCACCTGCGCCTCCAGCACCACCTGCGCCACCGACACCTAAAACAGTCAGCATTGGTAATGGTGTCAGTTGGATTAAGAAACCGAATGTTCAATTTGAAGATGGTGAATTAAAAGCGTCGTGTACAGTTGAAGTTGCGATTGCAGCAAGTGCTGAAGGTAAAGTCGAATCAGCAACCATTAAAAACTCGACTTGTGGCGCTGCTGTAAACCGTAAAGTGACTGATGCAGTGAAGCGTGCACGTTTATCCAAATATATTGATAATGGTGTGGCAACTCCGACGCGAGTTGATCAACCATTCAACTTTAAACTTAATTAAGATTCCGGCTAACCCATTAGGAGTTCGAATATGAACTTTTCAGTTTATTGGCAACATGCAGATGCAGTCAGCAAAACACTGTATTTCGTGTTACTTGCAATGTCGATTGCGACTTGGACGATCTTCGTTCTTCGTATTATGGGCACACGTCAGCTCAAACAAGTGGCGTATAACCACCTTGCAGATGCACTAAGCAAACTGAAAGCGAAATTTGCTCCTTTGGCTTTTGAACAACGTAAGGCTGTGGCTGAACAAGCATTACTACGTCAAATTTCGGTAGAAAAAGCTAATGCTGAAAAAGGCGTATCTGTATTGGGTACGATTGCTTCAATTGCACCGTTCGTAGGTTTGTTCGGTACAGTGTGGGGTATTTTCCATGCCCTTGTAGCAGTGGGTAAAAGCGGTCAAGCGGGTTTAGCGCAAGTGGCAACTCCAGTCGGTGAAGCTTTGATCATGACCGGTCTTGGTTTGGCTGTGGCGATTCCTGCGGTATTGGCTTATAACATCTGTGTTCGTTTTAACCGTACACTGTCGAATGAATTGCAAGATCAAGCACATGGTTTATTGATTGACACGATGTTGCAACAAGATTCTGCTGCGAAGAAAGAAGACGTGAAAACTGCACAGCAAAGTTTAGCTGGAGGTCAAGCTTAATGGCTTTTCAATTGGGTGAAGACAACGATGCTGGCATGAATGAGATGAACCTCATTCCGCTCATCGATATTATGTTGGTATTGATGATCATCTTCTTGGTGACTGCGACTGTTGCCAACCCATCAATTCCATTAACCTTGCCACAAACGACTGCAGAAGTGATTGATCTGCCGCCTGAAAGCGTAACCATCAGCATTAACTCAGCGGGTGATATCGCTTGGAATGGTGATATTGTCACGCTCGAAGATTTAGAAAGTCGTCTTAATACAGCTGGTCAGCAAGAACGTAAGCCTGCATTGGTATTAAAAGCCGATAAAGAATCACGTTATGACACAGTTGCACAAGTGATGTCGCGTGCGAGTGGAGCCGGACTCAGCGATATCGCTTTTGCCAGTGATAACTAAGCACTGAGTAAAGATAGCTAAAAAAAAGCGACTGAAATGTCGCTTTTTTTTATGTCTCTATTTTGAAAAAATGTCGTACAAATAGATCACTCAGATTTGAGTAGGTCTTGAAATTTGCTACGTAATTTCATGAGTTTAGGTGGTATTGAAAAATTACAGTAGCCTTGGTTTGGGTTACGCGCAAAGAAGTTCTGATGATATTCTTCGGCAGGGTAGAAGGTCGGCATTGGACTGAGTTCAGTCACGATATTGATGCCTTCAGCTTTTAATTCTTCAATACGTTGTTCAGCGATTTGCTTTTGTGATTCGTCTTGATAGAAAATCACTGAGCGATACTGTGTACCGACATCATTGCCTTGACGGTTCAGCGTAGTGGGATCGTGGGTTGCGAAAAATACATCCAGCAATTGGCTAAAACTGATTTGGCTGTCATCAAAATTGATCTGAATGACTTCTGCATGTTGGGTATTTCCCTCACAGATTTGCTCATAGCTTGGATGCTGAGTAATTCCCCCTGCATAACCACTGACAACTGTTTGCACGCCCTGAAGTTGTAGAAAAACTGCTTCTACACACCAAAAGCATCCACCACCAAATACCGCTTGTTGCATAGTGAAATCCTATCTTGTTCCCTGATGTTTAATATGGGGTTATAGCTAAAAACTGCAATGTGCGTCTGTATACTAATCACAAGTTTATGTGCATTAAATGTCTCTGGCATGACTGAACAGTGAATAAAAAAGTCTGCCGAAGCAGACTTTTTTAACGATTTAACGCGGTTGAACAGCGCTTTCATATTGAATTAATAAATTGCCGTGACGGTCTAGCAATTTCAAGGTTTTTCCAAAAACTTGATAATGCGTTACCTTTTCGAGTGCTGAATGGTACTGTCGCTCTAGCCCATTGTTATTGAGACAAGCCATCTGTGTCGCAGCAATCGGGCCAAACGTTATGGTGTCTTTGCCAGCATTATAGCCGCCCATGATACGATTACAGCCATCTGCACCTGAGACACGTTTTGAAGCCGCATCGAATTGAATGCTTGGAATATTATGCGCATTGGGTGCTGTTTTGATTGGGGTGTTGCCAATCTGAGTGGCAATCCAAGTACGGTTTTGTAATAGGTTTAAATTTTCAGTTATGGTGTTGTCTTGTGCAGGCATGCTTTCACAGCCTGTCACCACTAAAGTTGAAACCAAAGTTGCAGCAACAAATATTTGTTTTAGCATCGGAATTTCCCCGTGGAAGCATTTCAATTATCTAAGCAAATATCGCACAGATAAGCTAGCCATATTTGTATCAATATTTAAGAATTACAATTGATTGGCGCTTGGATTAGACTGTGAATGCGGCAAACCTTGTCGGATTAACTTCGAATATTGTTCACTGCTCAGTTGCTTAATTTGAGAGACGCGGGGGTTAACATGGGCTTTTTGATACCATGTTTTCATATCCCAATTTTGGTCTATGGCATGAAGGTCATGCAAATAATTCGGCAAATAACCGGATGCAAATAAGCGGTAATCGGTTGGAAGTTGATGTTTGGAAACCGCTTGAATCATGTCAAATACCAGTGTTGTACAATTACTAGTGAGTGTGTTGTACCATTTGGGTTGAGTCTGCAGTTCATCGGCTTTATGTAGATATTCAATAAACAGCGCCTGCATTTCAGATTTTGGCATGTTTACGGGGAAGAAATAGACCTGTTCTCCGCGTGTATTGCTGCGGGTATAGATAATATCTTTTTCATCTGATGCAATGAGGCTCAGTTCATATTTACGGAAAAAACCACCAATCGCAGAGAATTCTTCATTTTTCTCTTTGCGAATTTCAATCGAAAACGTCAGCGGTGGTCGGTCAGCAAAATCAAAACTGACCAGTGTATGGGCAATTTGCGGTCCCATCCAATACGAGGTAATGATGTTGACGCCATTGATTTGACTCAGGTCATATTGGCGGGTTTCCCAACGCGGGGTATAGCTGCCATCGGCATGCCAGTCGAAATTACGCACATTGTGCAAGGTGATAAGATTGCCTTGGTTTTCATAATGTAGAATTTCTGCTACTTCAGGATTCCATTCACGATCTTGGCGTGCCTCCATGCCAAAATACCAAAATAGACCACAGATAAAGCCCGCAATATAAATCAAGACATCTTTACGACGGCTAAAAAAGTGTTGGGTAATATAGATGCCTAAAATGCTTAGAGCAAAAGCGATCCAGATTCCAATGATAATGCGGCTGCCTAACCAGCCTGCCGGTTGCTGTATCCACAGGGCGGCACAGAGCCAAATCGAAGAACAGAGGACAAACACACTAAATAGAGAATGAAGAATACTTCGCCCTATTTTTTTGAACATTGCTTGTTGGTCACTCTGTTGCATATTTTTCTTTTAGCTTAAGATTTTTCTTTATTTTCGGTAAGTTGCGAACTCAAAAGCAATCCCAGTTTTGTCGTCGATATGTTGTTCTGACGCCACTTTTTGAAAGTCCGCAGGAATTTCAGGATAATGCGCATCACCTTGAACATCCAGTTCAACATGCGTGAGTTCTAAACGGTCTGCAATGCCGATGGTTTGCTTAAAAATTTCACCACCACCAATAATAAACAAACTCGTTGGTTTTTCTGAACTTGCAACATCAGCAACAGCTTGCGTTAATGCCTCGTCGATACTATATGCGACTTTGGTGCCTTCAAATGACCAAGTGTTATCTCGTGTAATTACCCAATTGACACGCTTCGGAAGGGTACGTCCCATAGACTCTAAGGTTTTGCGTCCCATGACCACTACACCGCCTTGAGTGATGGCTTTAAAGTGCTGTAAATCGGCAGATATATGCCACGGCAAATCATTACCTTTACCAATGCAGCGCTGCTGATCCATAGCGACAACGTGCACGATTTCTAAATTTTGAAATGCCATAGTTTGAACTCAAATAGCCGAAATATTTGCCGTCTATTAGAATGCAAAATCCCGCTTGAGGTAAAGCGGGATTTTGCTTTTCACTTGGGATTTCTAAAAATTAAACCGCAACAGGGGCTTTAATCGCAGGATGTGATTCATAACCTACGATTTCAATATCTTCAAATTTAAAATCGAAAAGATCGGTAATTTCAGGATTGAGTTTTAATTGGCACAGACCCATTGGTTCACGTGTCAATTGCAACTGCGCTTGTTCGAAATGGTTGGCATATAAATGTGTATCCCCACCGGTCCAAACGAAGTCGCCTACACCTAGACCACAAACTTGCGCAATCATGTGTGTTAACAGGGCATAGCTGGCAATGTTAAACGGCACACCCAAAAAAACGTCAGCACTGCGTTGATATAATTGGCAAGATAATTTTCCGTTTTGAACAAAAAATTGAAACAAGGTATGGCATGGTGGCAATGCAACATTACCTGCCTCATTTGGGTTCCAACCAGATACGATTAGACGACGAGAGTTAGGATTGGTTTTGATTTCATTGACCAACCATTTAATTTGGTCGAAACCATCTTGTTCATATAGGCCATCGGCTTTTTTGGTCGCACCGAAATTACGCCATTGATGACCGTAAACAGGACCTAATTCGCCAGCAGAACGACCAAAACGTGCAGTTTGTTCTGCTGTAGACCATTCATCCCAAATGGAAACTTTATTGTCTTGCAAATATTGAACATTGGTATCGCCTTTAAGGAACCACAGTAGTTCAATCACGATAGAGCGGAAATGAACTTTTTTGGTGGTGAGTAAAGGGAAACCTTGAGAAAGATCGAAGCGCATTTGATGACCAAATACAGAACGTGTTCCCGTACCCGTACGGTCGCCCTTGTCGCCGCCGTTGTCGAGAATGTGTTGTAAAAGGTCTAAATACTGGCGCATGACTCTCTCATAATTTGCTAAATTTCTTGTGGCACATATTAGCTTGTTTTGCGTGAGGAAGGAACTGCGATGGGCGCTTGAATATGGTCAGGTTTAAAAAATCAGAAACATACGGTGTTTATTGGGTGATGACCAAATTTTGCATACCACAAGCACTGAATTATTGGAGCGAATACGTCTATTAATAACAATTACACCAAGCGTTAACGAGACAATATGTCTGTTAAATCAAGCATGAGCTTAGGAAACTTAAGCTCTATTGTTTTTATATTGAACGATGTTTCATTCGAAGCGTTGAAAAAAATACAGATAAGTTTGATTAAAAAATAAACGTGATTTTTCTCATTGTGAAGAGATGATTTTGGGCTATTATTTCTGAATAAGGGTTTGATATCAAAAATAAATCGATTTGAATTAAAAATAGACGGTCGTATTTAAATGTGAAGATTTGTTTAAGAAATCTTACATTTTTTACATGAAAAAACATGATTTACGCGGTACTATCACCCTCGTTAAAATTTTTGAATGCCTAAATATAGGCGGGAGTGTGGGTTAAAGAATGGCTTATGATCACAATGTAAACTTGAGTGAAGTGCATGCTCCAGTTCAGGCAAATATCATAATTCGTTCTCAGGCGAGTAAAAATACGGGCAAGTCCAATACCACTCAAAAAGCAGCGACTAAAAATGTGGTATCCCGCAATGGTCAGCGTATCGATATCGATCGTTTGACTGGATTTTTACAAGGCATTACCCGCCAAAGAAGTACTCAGAAATGTGCCCGCAGTGTTCGTTTAGCACTTGAGTCCGCAGGGGCACGTTTTAACGGTCACCCCGTTGCCGCAGCAGATTGGGGCAGCACATTACAAAAAATTGGTTATCAAAAAATTAATTTAGCGTTTGATCGACCAAAGAAAGGCGATATTTATATTATCGACCGCAATCAAAGTAGCCGTTATGGTCATATCGCAGCATATTCAGGTAAGGATTGGGTGTCTGATTATCGTCAAGCGGGTTATGCGGTCTATCGAACTCCAAATGTGAAATACAGCTATTACCGCTTAGCGGATTAACAGCCCATGGCTGCAAAAAGGTTAGTCTTCAAACCTTTTTGCACGCTGACTGTAGATCGAGACGATAAATAATCCAATTGCCGCAAAGCCCATACATTGCAGCGCTAAAATCCAGCGTTGCTCATTGGGTAGAAAATAAATTAAGCACACTAAACATAAAATTGGCAAACTAGCCAAACCGCATTTTAATGACGGAGACAGTGTTTTTAGTTTGTCTTGTCTGAGCTTATAAAGCAGATCAATCATCAAACCAATCGCTAAACTGAAGCCCGCAAAGCGGGGATCAAGTTGTTTTTGTTCAGCGCATAGAAAAATAAGTACACAGGTACTGATACAAATGATGAGCTTGATTTGTCGGTTACAGCGCTCAGAGTACCAAAACGTCAGCATTTAAACTTTACCTTCGGATGAAGTTTTCTCGTTTTTATTCAGCAGTGAAATCGGGGAGAGCAGGCAGATCGCCAAAGCCATAAAGCCAATGCCTTGAGCACCCGGAATCAGAATTTCACCCTTATTCATGTTGATAAAAACCAATGCCAACAGCAGTGCAATCGGTATCCACGTCAATAAACGATAGAGCAAACCAGTTGGGTTTTTTGCTGCAAAATGAATCTTGCAATAACGACAAATCAGGAAAATCACGCCTGTACCCATGAACATGAGAATGGCTTGAAGTGTTAAGGGTTCCATCCAATACAGAGCACCTGTCAGTATGGTCATCGCAATAAAAAACAGGATTTTTTTAAGTACAGAAACGCTGGGGTTAAACCAAAATTCAAGCATGGATCGATAGTTTAAAAATAAGCTGAATAAACTTTAGCACAGATCAGTTGTCTAATTCAGTCACTTCATGTGCAGTAAATGCGTATGAAGGAATAAATTTCAGCGCATAAAAAAGCGAGGCTTAAACCTCGCTTGCTTAAAGACATTTAGAAAATATTAATGATTTTTTTGTGGACCCCAGTCATAGATTTTTTTCTGGTAGGCATACCACATCATCCATAGTCCAATCAGAATCATCGGAACTGTCAGGAACTGACCTTTACTCATCCATCCGATGAACAGTTGACCATTGTCCGGCTCACGGAAGAATTCAACGGTGAAGCGTGCGATACCATATCCGATGAGGAATAAGGCTGAAACGGCATAACGTGGACGAGGTTTTGAACTAAACCACCACAGCACGATAAACAGAATTAAACCTTCACAGAGTGCTTGATAGAGTTGCGACGGATGGCGCACCAACTGAAGTGGATCGGTCGGGAAGATCATGCCGAAAGCAAAATTTGGGTCAGTCACTGCACGACCATATAGCTCGCCACCAATAAAGTTCCCAATACGACCAAACATTAAGCCTGTTGGAACGCAGGGTGCGATAAAGTCGAGGGTCTGGAACCAAGTCATTTTATATTTCTTGCACCACACTAACATGGCAATCATGACCCCAAGGAAACCGCCATGGAAGCTCATGCCGCCTGTCCAAACTTGGAATAGCCACAATGGGTTGGCAAGGAACTGATCGAAACCATAAAAGAAGACATAGCCAAAGCGTCCACCAATCACGACACCCAATGCACCGTAGAAAATCAGGTCTGAGACCATTTCTGCGTTCCAGCCGTCACGTTGTTTTGCACGGTAGGTTGCCAAGCCCCATGCAAATAAAAAGGCCAATAAATACATCAGACCATACCAGTGAACTTGTAGTGGCCCCAGTGATATCGCCACAGGGTCGATATTTGGATATGTCAGCATTGCTGTTCCTTGTCATTATGTTTTGCACAGATTTTAGCTGAATGTGCTGAAAAATGTTGTACATTCAATGTGTAAAGATATTGAGAGTTGAATATGTGCATTGTGGCTTTTGCTTGGCAGGTCTTGGATGACATGCCACTCTGCCTGATTTCGAATCGTGATGAGTTTTATCATCGACCGACGGCAGGCCTAAAGCAATGGGTAGATAGTCCGATTATTGCAGGGCAGGACTTACAGTCTGGTGGAACATGGATGGGGATAACCGCTCAAGGGCGTTGGGCGATTGTGACCAATTTTCGTGATGGTCGTGATCAGACCACATATCCCACTTCACGTGGCGCTTTGATTCAGCAATTTTTAGAATCTGAGCAAACGCCCATTCGGTTTGCGCAAGCACTGGAACAAATCCAATGTAATTATGCTGGCTTTAATTTATTCGTTGGCGATGCCACTCAAGCCGTTTATATGAGTAATCGCGGTGAAGCACCACAAGTCTTAGCCAAAGGGGTGTATGTCACATCCAATGGTTTAATGACTGAACATTGGGAAAAGACCCGACATTTACGTAAACGGTTCACTCAAGAATTTTTGCCGATGCTACAAAGCCAGCAACCACAGGCGGACATAGACGCTGCTGCGTGGGATATTTTGGAAGATGAGCGAAAAATCATTCCAGCGCTGTTACCCAATACTGGGATTCAGACAGAAATGGAACATTTGCTGTCTTCAACCTTTATTCAAAGTCCGGTGTATGGCACACGTTGTTCAAATTTATTGTGTATGCGGGATTCACAGTGGCATTGGCAGGAAAAACAGCAGCAGGGTGAGCAACAAGGACAGATCACACAGATAGAAGTGCATTTAAAGCCATAAAAAAAGCCGACGATTCGTCGGCTTATTTTTTAGAGTTTTTTTATGCGGTTTTTTGCGTTGGCTGAGCTTGTTCTACCGCTTCGCCAGCTATCACACCACCATCTTTACGGGTGATGACAACGGTTGCAGAACGTGGGCGTGAGGTCGCTGCAGCATTGGTTTGTGATGCAGGCCAGTGGCTGGTCGGTTCAGCATAGGATGCTGAATCTTCGCCGGGATGTTGCACATTGATAAAAATCGCTTTGTAGTCAGGTGTCATCGTCACACCTGTGATTTCACACTCTTTAGGCCCAGTCAGGAAGCGACGTAAGTTTTCATCATTCAGTTTTGCACCCACAATGGTTTCTTGACCCGATGAGGTCGTGGCTTTTGTGCCATCACCAACTTGACCTGGTAGCGCAGCAAGCATCATACAGTTGGTGGTATCGGTATAAGCACCGTCATCGGTTTGAATCCATAACACACCACGTGGGTCGAACCACATCCCATCGGGTGAAGACAAGTCGTTGTTGTCATTGAGACCTGATAAGTTAATGTTGCTCGCCATTTTTGCTTCAGCACCAAACAGGTAAATATCCCAAGTAAAGCTGAGTGCTGTGGTTGTATCACCATCTTCACGGAAACGGATAATATGACCGTTGACGTTGCCTTTACCACCTTCAGGGTCAGTGTAGTTACGTGGGTTGGCAGCATCTAGTGCATGCGTCGTACCACGGTTCGAGTTATTGGTGAGGGTCACATAGACTTCACCATTGTCTGGATGCACAGCGACCCATTCAGGACGGTCCATTTTGGTGGCACCGACAGCATCTGCAGCAAGACGTGCGAAGGTCAGAACATCTGCTTGTGAACTAAACGGATACACGCTGTTGCTTTGGTTTAAACCATTGACGTTATAGCTCAATTCAATCCATTGACCTTTGCCGTCATTGTTAAATTTGGCAACGTATAACTTACCGTTGTTCATGTATTTGTCACCCGCAGCATAGCCACCGTTGACATCTTTTTTATTCCATTTTTGGTCGGATACAAATTTATAGATGTATTCGCCGCGTGAGTCATCACCCATATAAAACGCAAGGTTATCATCTTCACGTAAGCGACTTGCACGGCAGTCTTCATGTGCAAAGCGACCCAGTGCAGTACGTTTTACGGGGTTTTCACGGCGGTCAAATGGATCAATTTCGACAATCCAACCAAAGGTGTTTGGACCATTACGATAATCTTCTGCTGCCTGAGTACCGGTAACATTCGCTGACCAACGGTCATATAAATCTTGAGACTCATTACTTCCAATCGCTGTTTCCCAACCATAGCGTGAGTTTGCACCCGCTTTTAGGCCATAACGGTTGAGTGCCACAATTTCAGCAGGACTACGTTTGGCATCATCTTCTTTTGCACGAGCGAAGTAACCAATGAAGTTTTCTTCTGTCGTCAGGTAAGTGCCCCAAGGGGTATAGCCATTACCGCAGTTGTTGTGTGTACCACGGGTTTGCTGGCTATTGGTTGAAAATTTCGTGCAAACTAAGCTTGAGCCTGCTACAGGGCCTTTAAAGTCCATTACGGTCGATGCGGTAATACGACGGTTAAATGGAGAATTTTGTACCAGTTTAACGGCTTGAGTCTTGCTGTCTTTTTCAATTTGAATCACAGAAACACCGTGTGCATTGACTTCACGGATGACTTCATCTTCAGGGCGACGACCATCCACTTTGGTTGGGCCTTGTGGGTGTAAGAAGGTTGGATTGATGTATTCATGGTTCATCACCAACAAACCTTGGTCAGACTGCTTGGCATCATAACGTCCAGAGGTGGTATTTAAACCAAAGAAGCTCATACCGTCATGGCAGTCACCAGAGCGGAATTGGAAGCTCGGGCCAGAAGGAACATTGTTATCATCCCATGCTGGGTATGCAGGGTTAATCGAGTCACCCATCGCATATAGTACATGCGCTTGATAGCCTTCAGGAACAGTCACGATATCGTCTAAATTCTTTTTCACTGGTGTGAAATTGAATTTGGTCGGTTTTTGATTTGGATCGGTAACTGGTGGTTTGGTATTGCTATTTGAACCTGAGTCATTGTCATCATTACACCCCGTTAATGAAGATGCCAATGCAAGTGCGACTGCACCACTCGCAGTCTTGGTAATCAAGCTACGACGGCTGATGCGTTGTTCTAAAATGTCACGAAAATGAAGGTTATCCGAAGTGTTGTTATCAAGTTCTTGATCTTCGTTATATGGCATGTTTGTCATGAATTTAAATCCTGGCAAAGGTGTGCTGGGTAAAAGTTGATCACATAAAACTATCGATAAAATATGACAATGCTTTGAAGCTAATGTTGCAAACTGATGAAATAGGCGTTTAGATTTCGCTGCATGTAAATTGCAAAACATTAAATGGGTGCATAAAAAAAAGAGGCTATCTCAGCCTCTTAGGTGTAAAACTCACCAAAATTGTCGAAAAATAAGTTTGTTTAAGGTGCAGATGCACGTCGTTTTTCAATCAGCTTGCCAAAGAACAAACCCAGCTCAAACAGCATCCACATGGGAATGGCCAACATGATCATCGAAAGCGCATCGGGTGGCGTGGCAAACATGGCGACAAAAAAACAGCCGACGATAATAAAACGACGCTTCTCCACCAAGGTTTGAGTAGACACCACCCCGATCAAAATCAAAATTAGCGTGATGATGGGAATTTCAAAGGTCAGCCCAAACACCAAAAAAAGCTTTAAGCAGAAACTTAAATAACTATTGATGTCCGTCATTGGGGCGACTGTTTCAGGGGAAACACTCATAAAAAAATGTAGGATGGAGGGCAGGGCAACCCAATAGGCAAATGCAATTCCGGCATAGAAGAGGACGATACTGCCGAATAATAAGGGCATCGCCAAATGCCGCTCTTTTTCATACAGTGCAGGTTTGATGAAGGCCCAAAGTTGATAAATCACGAAGGGCATCGCGAGCATTAGCGCGACAAAGAAATTCAGCTTAAACGGCGCCATAAAGGTGGCGGTTACATCCGTTGCAATCATGGATGAGGTCATTGGCAGTTGAGCACGCAGTGGCTCTGACATCAATTGATAGCTTTGATTGGCAAAGGGCAATAAACAAAAGAACAGAATCAAAATGAGTCCTGTAATTTTGATCAAATGCCGACGCAAAATCACCAAATGTTTGGTGATTGGCATTTCTTCCAAATCAGGCACAGTGTTCTGTGAATTATTCAGTGAAAGATCTGTCATACGGCCACCTGATATTCTGCTAATGCATCGGTCGAACTTAATGTAGGAGCTTGGTCTGTTTTAATCTCGTGCTTTTTTTTCATTTGGGGTGTAGCCACGGCAAAGATCGTGCTCTGACCACGTTCGATGTACTGATAACGTGGGGATAAATTTTTATTGTCAGGTAGGACGGCTTCTTGTTGTTTTAGCGCAGTCTGTTCTATGGGGTGTTGCGTTTGTTGCAATTCATTCATCTGAGCCTGCATACGCGCTTCGAGCTGTTGAATACGTTGCATTTCTTTTTGCATTTCTTCACGAAGTTCGGACATGCGAAGTTCACGGTCAATATCTGTTTGCACGTTACTGATCAGTCGTTTAACTTTCCCGTACCATTTACCTGCAAAGCGGATACCTTCAGGCAGTTTTTCTGGGCCAAGTACGATCAGCGCAATAATGCTGAACACCAGTAATTCGCTAATACCAATATTAAGCATTATGACAACTCCTTAGCTTTGAACTGAGGAATTGGTTTTATTTTGAGCTTCATGCTCTAGCGTGCGAGGCTCATTAAGCTGTGTGTTTGCTGCGTCTTCATCACGCATCGATTTTTTGAAATCTTTGACCGCGCCGCCGACATCTTTGCCCAAGTTTTTTAGCTTAGAGGTACCAAAGAGTAAAATCACCACAATTGCAAAAATCAGTACATGCCAAATCGATAGTCCAGCCATCTTGTTATCCTCTTGTTGGTCTGCACAACATTTCAGCAGTTGTAGATGACAGTGAAGTGACCAAGATGTTGCAGTTTAAAGACAGCCGCGAAGCTTATGTTCAGTGTTACTATGCATGGATTGAGCAGTGAGGGTGGTGTAGTGGCGTTTCTTCTTCCGATATTGGGTTTTTTAAGTGGTCTCGGATTGGCATCATTATCAGGAACCGCATCGCTCAAATCGATTTTCTCTAGCTTACTTGCACGCTGTTTTATTCCAGCCGTAATCATCTACAACATGGTGTTCTATCAAGCAGGCAGTTTAGCGCTCATGCTCTTTAGCTTTAGTGTTGCCGTGCTGATGTTTTATTTATTTCGCTGGCTGTTAAAAGATAGTTTACGTGCCTTGTGTGTCAGTTATTTGAACTTGGCTTGGCTGGGTTTTCCTTTTGCCTTAGCACTGTTTGGCCCTGAAATTAGTGCAGCGATGGTGGCTCTGTATGTCGGTGGCTCTATCTTTGGCAATATGTGGGCCGTGACAGCCGTCAGTTCAGCCCAACTCCCATGGTCGAGCGTGATGCAAAAAGTGGCGATGTCTCCCCCTGTATTTGCCTTGATGATTGCAGGCGTCTGTCGAATAGTTGGACTGCAGCATTTAGAAGAACATCAGATCTTAGATTGGCTCTATCAAGCTGCAAAAATTGGAATGAGTTTCACGGGGATGTGTGTCTTAGGCATGTGGCTGCGTCAAACCAAGGTACAATGGCGTGATCTGATTAACAGTAGTCGTATTTATGCGATGAAACTCACCGTTGGCGCGGTGATCTGTAGTTTGAGTTATGCCTTTCTTCCAATTCCCCAGATCGAGAAATATATTGGGGTGATGTTTATGCTCTTTTGCTTACCCCCTGCAGCGAATATTGTGGCTTTAGAAACGCATTATCAAGGAACAGGCACTTCGGCGCGTTATATTGCTTCAGGCACGATTATGAGCTGCATCGTCGTCAGTTTTTATGGGTTAATTTTGCATCTTTTTTCGCTTTAAGATGAAAAGTGAATTATAAATGCCCGTAAAGGGCGACTACTTGAGCTGTTTGCGAATCTGCCAATCACGCACGAGGGCATATATCATCGCGATACCTATCAGGCCTGGAAATCCAATTTGACCTTGCGACAGATTAAGCATGATCGACAGTACGATCAACACTGCAAAAATAGCGTAAGTGGTACGAAAGCCTGAGGTGAGCGGGTAGGTCAGTTGCGCCTGGCAATGAGGGCAGCTTAGTTTTTGAAAACCAAGAAAAGAGCGTGTCGGGATTTCAGTTGAAGTGTGATGGCAAGCGTTGCATATGATCTGTATCGGTTGAAGTTCCATAATTATTCTATTTTTATTCAGGGATTGGAGTTAATCTTTGGCATTAAGATTAACTCCAATGCAAATTATTTCAAACTTGCTTTAAATAATTTCATCGCCTGACCACGATGGCTGATTTTATTTTTTTCTTCTTTTGATAATTCAGCACTAGAAACATTCAGTTCTGGCAGCCAAAACAGTGGGTCATAGCCAAAGCCATTTTCACCACGTGCTGCTTCCATCACTTCACCGCGCCAAATCCCTTGGAAAATTTGTGGGAGTGGGTCTTCTGCATGTTGGACCAAAGCCAAGACACATACAAACATCCCTTCGATGGCTTCACCCTCTTTGCGGAGCGGTTTGAGGTCAGCAAGCAACTTGGCATTGTTAGCGGCATCATTGCCATGTTCACCTGCATAGCGCGCAGAGTAAATCCCCGGTGCGCCACCAAGCACAGGTACGCAAATGCCAGAATCATCTGCAATGGCTGGCTTGCCTGAAATTTTCGACGCATGACGCGCTTTGATAATGGCATTTTCAACAAAGCTTAGACCGTCTTCGATGGCATCTTCAATGTTCAACTGACCTTGTGGAATCACTTCAACAGGAAGATTAAGCTCGGCAAACATTTTTTCAAATTCTGCAATTTTGCCTTTGTTATTACTTGCAAGCACCAAAGTGCCTTGAGATAACCAATCAGTTGAAGCCATGTGAATATTCACCATAAAACAAGATTTGAGGCTATTTTAACAAGATGCTGTGGCTGACAGGCAATAAAAAAGCACCCGAAGGTGCTTTTTAAGATTCAAAAACTTATTGTGCTTGAATCCATTTGTCCGCACGGTCACGTGCTTGACGGATTTGGTCTTGGCTTAAGTTCGCTGCTAAAGCGGTTTTTTTGCCTTCAGACAAGCTAATCACTTTGTTGTCGAGCATGCCATCACGGGTAGAAAGCTCATACCATTGGTATGCACCCATGTAGTTTTTCTTTTGCTCTTCCATCATGGCTAAGTTAAAGCTTGCGCGGTTATCACCACGGCTGGCTGCTTTTTCGAAATATTGACGAGCAAGCGCTTCATCTTTTTTAGTCCCAATGCCATCAGCGAGCATACGACCCACATTGAGCTGAGCTGCAGATAAACCTTGATCGGCAGCAGCTTTGTACCATGCAAAAGCTTGACGTTCATCTTTTGCAACGTCTTTACCTTGTTGATATTTAGTGCCTAAGTAAAACTGAGCACCAGGCTGACCTGCTTTAGCAGCTTTACTTAAGCTGTGAATATCCATAATTGAATATTGTGCAGCTTGGCTAGAAACTGAAGATGATGGAGCAACATAATCCGCATGGGCTTGTATGCTAAAAAGTCCAATCAGTAGCGTCGTGCTTAATAATAATTTTTTCATAGAGCGCTCACTCGATAAATTGCGACTTCACCAAATAGATTTGGGAGACGTTTACTCAGTAAACTATCTTGTTGATCCCCATTCACGGCAAGTCGGTTAATAATCCGGATGTTATTTTCAGCACACAGCGCTTCAAAATCACGGAAAGTACATAAATGAATATTGGGCGTGTTATACCACATATAGGGTAACGCGTCTGAAACAGGCATCATTCCTTTTAATGCAAGGAAAGAACGAGTCTTCCAATGTGCAAAGTTTGGAAAGGTGATAATGGCCTGTTTCCCCACACGCACCATGTCTCTTAAAAGAACGTCTGGTGCATCTACAGCTTGCAAGGCTTGTGCCATAACCACATAGTCAAAAGACTGGTCGGCAAAGCGACTTAAACCTAAGTTCAAGTCCTGTTGGATGATATTTAACCCGCGACTGACCGCAATTGCAATCTTTTCTTGATCAATTTCTAAGCCATATGCACGAATATTGTGCTTTTTGCTCATATGTGCAAGCAGTTCACCGTCACCACACCCTAAATCGAGTACGCTTGAATCTGGTTTAATCCAACGTTCAGCCAGTTGATGATCAATACGCATTAGTTGGTCTCCTTCGGTGTTTCTTGCAGGTGTTTTACACCGCCTAGGAATGCACGTAAGCTTTTCACATATAACGGAATCGGGAACAAGAAAGAGTCATGACCTTGTTCAGCATCAATATCCACATAGCTCACAGGCTTATGATTACTAATTAATGCATCTACAATTTCTTGCGAACGAGCAGGGGTAAAACGCCAGTCCGTTGTAAATGAAACAACTAAAAATTGACACTTGGTTTTAGACATCGCGGTTTTTAATGATTGCTCATATTCACGTGATGGATCGAAATAATCTAAAGCCTTGGTCATGATCAAATAGGTATTGGCATCAAAGTTACGGCTAAATTGCTCACCTTGATAACGCAAATAACTTTCGACTTGGAATTCGACGTCAAAGCCATACATAAATTTACCTGACTTTAAGTCACGGCCAAATTTTTGTTTCATGGCTTCTTCAGAGAGGTAAGTGATATGACCCACCATACGGGCCAAGATCAAACCTCGCTTAGGATAACTATCATTTTCTAAATAGCGACCATCATGGAAATCAGGGTCAGACAAAATCGACTGACGCGCCACTTCGTTAAAGGCAATGTTTTGCGCAGACAGTTTTGGTGTACTGGCAATAATCACGCACTTTTGTAAACGATCTGGATAGTCCACAGACCATTGTAGAGCTTGCATGCCCCCTAAAGAGCCGCCAATCACCGCATACCACTGCTGAATTTCTAAACGATCAGACAACATGGCTTGGGTTTTGACCCAGTCACGGACAGTCACTAATGGGAAATCAGGACCATAAGGGCGATTGTCATTTTCAGGATTTGGAGAGGTCGGTCCAGTAGAACCGCTACAGCCGCCAATATTATTTAATGCTACGACAAAGAATTTTGACGTATCAATGGCTTTGCCTGGTCCAATACATGCGTCCCACCAACCCGGTTTACGGTCATCTTCATGATGATAACCTGCTGCATGATGATGGCCTGACAGTGCATGACAAATCAAAATTGCATTAGATTTGTCTGCATTCAGTTCGCCATAAGTTTCAACCATGAGCTCAAAACGTGGGAGTATGCGATCGCATTCGAGCTCTAACGGCTCTTCAAAAATAAACTTTTGTGGGGTAACTAAGCCCACTGAGTCAGCTGGAAAAGACACAGGAATAATTCGCCTTAAATCTTTAGTATGAATAATAAAAGGATACCACTTGAGGGTATCCTTCTAAAGTCATTTTATTGCTATTTGATATTTATAGCATTGAATTAGACTGCAGCAGCAATCACTTGTTCAGTACTCAAAACACCTTGTTCAATTAAACGGTTAGTGCTGGCAATAATCGCCTCGATAGATGCGGTCACGATGTTGTCATGCACACCTGCGCCGAATGCAGACTTACCTGTACCTTTCACTTGAAGCTCAATTAAAGCCAAGGCTTTAGCATGTGCGCCTGAACTGATGCTACGTTCTTCATAGTTCAAGACATCAATCGGTAACTGCAAGGCATTTAAGATAGCAGAGATTGGGCCGTTGCCTTCACCACGTAATTGCTGGATCTCACCGTTCACTTCGACATCAAGCTCAATGACTTGTTTGCCATTTTCATCATGTAAGCGGTAGTTTTTCGCCGCATAATGCGTGTCTTTGGCAGCCACATACGTGTCTTTAAATAAAGACCAGATTGCTTGCGCAGAAATCTCGGTACCGTCTTCATCTGTTTTTTGCTGTACGATTTGCGAGAACTCAATTTGAATACGACGAGGCAACACCACGTTGTAATTTGATTCTAACAAGTACGCAATACCGCCTTTACCAGACTGTGAGTTGACACGAATCACGGCATCATAGTCGCGGCCCAAGTCTTTCGGGTCGATTGGCAAATAAGGCATATCCCACATTTCTTCGTTCTTTTGGAACTCGAAACCTTTTTTAATGGCATCTTGGTGTGAGCCAGAGAACGCGGTGAAGACCAAATCACCAGCATACGGATGACGAGGGTGTACCGGCAAGCCTGTGCATTCTTCAATGATTGAAATGATTTCGTTAATGTTTGAGAAATCTAAGTTTGGCGCAACACCTTGGGTATACATGTTCAATGCAATCGCTGCAACGTCTACGTTACCTGTACGTTCACCATTACCAAACACACAACCTTCGACGCGGTCAGCACCAGCCATAATCGCCAACTCAGAAGCGGCAATACCACAGCCACGGTCGTTATGACAGTGCACAGAAATAATCACACCGTCACGGCGCTGAATATTACGGTGCATCCATTCCACTTGGTCTGCATAGACGTTTGGACCAGAAACTTCAACCGTTGCAGGCAAATTTAAAATCACTTTGTTCTCTGGAGATGCTTCCCAAATTTCAGTGACCGCATCACAGACATCTTTAGCCACTTCTAATTCTGTTGCAGTAAAACACTCTGGACTGTATTGGAATACAAATTCAGTTTCAGGCTGTTTTGCAGCGTATTCTTTGACTTTCGTTGCAGCGTTAATCGCTAATTGTTTTGCACCAGCAACATCAACATTCAACACTTTATTGCGGAAGGTTGGAGAATTTGAGTTGTAGATATGCACGATTGCGCGTTTTGCGCCCTGCAATGATTCAAATGTGCGTTGAATCAGATGATCACGTGCTTGAACCAAAACTTCGATGTACACATCATCAGGAATATGACCGCCTTCGATCAACAAACGAGTGAAATCAAAGTCGATTTGTGATGCAGAAGGGAAGCCGATTTCAATGTGTTTGAAACCAATTTTCACAAGCATTTGGAACATTTTGAACTTTTGTTCAATGTTCATTGGCTCGAAGATCGCTTGGTTACCGTCACGAAGGTCGGTACTCATCCAGATCGGCGCTTTATTGATTTCGTTATTTGGCCATTGACGGTCTGGTAAGTCTACACGTTGGTACATGCGACGGTATTTTTTGCTTGGATCTGCCAACATCATGTGAAAACTCCTTATAGCACCGTGGATAAATGTCGTGGATAAACGGCAAGGTACTACTTATATAGATTGTGTCTATTCTAGCAATTTACAAGTTTAATTTCGTAGTCTTTAGTCGAAAGTCGAAATAAATCTGTAAAGATTCACATGACTTAGCTTTACCGTAAGCTCGTAAATGTATAACTAAATATTAGTCCATATATTTCGGAAATAATTTCCTATTTTTGCGTCAAGATGCCATTACTGGAAAATATTTTTCTATAAAATTAGCTTTTTTGAAAAATATAATCTTTATTAATCTCATCGACGGTGGCTGTTCCCATCAATGCCATTGTAATCTCAAATTCTTCTTTCAGTATTTTGAGTACATGTGCAACGCCTAAAGCGCCCGCTGTAGCTAAACCATAAATGCAGGGACGGCCGACTAATACGGCAGATGCACCCAAGGCTATCGCTTTAAACACATCTGAACCACGACGAATACCACCATCATATAAAACTGGGAAATCCAGAGGCACAACTTTTTTAATCAGTTCTAAGGCGGTGAGAGGGGAAATGCAACCGTCCAGTACGCGCCCACCATGATTCGACACAATAATGCCTTGTACACCGTGTTGCAGGGCAAGTTCAGCATCATGTGGACTGACAATGCCCTTTAAAATAATTGGTAAAGATGTATTTTGACTGAGCCAAAGGATATCCGCCCATGTCGGTGCAATTTTCATTAGACCTTGAAATAATGGATGTTCATTTTTATTGGTTTGAGGTTGTTGAATAGAGTGATGAGGCTGCGGTTCATGCTTAGGAAGTTCAAAAAACGCATGTCTCTCTCGGTCACGAATTCCTGAATGTGGAGAATCAACGGTCACCACAATCGCTTTAAAACCATGTGCTTCTGCCATTTTGACCAGTGATAATGACTTTTCGCGCTCACCTTGCCAATACAATTGGAACCATTTGAATGGATTGTCCTGCTTTAACTCACGCATATCTGTATTGGTAAACGTACTGAGGATCATATTGCTGCCAAGGACTTCGGCGGCGAGGGCTGTTGCAGCTTCAGCATCAGGATGAAATTGTTGTTGATGACCAATGGGTGCTACAAAAATAGGATGCGGAAAACGTTGCCCTAATATCTCAATTTGGGTATGACCTTGGGTCAGATCTCTGAGCATACGTGGTAGAAGTTGTATCTGTTCAAACTGAGACAAATTGCCACGTACACTGTGTTCATCCATAGAACCACCTTGTAGGTATTGCCACACCATGTGTGACAGGTGCAGTTCAGCCTGTTTTTCGTAATCGGCAATGGTTTGTAAATGAGCAGGAATCTGAGTCAGTGGTTGCAATGGAGAATGTTGACTCATAGAACTGCCCATTGACGTAAAAGATTATGGTAGTGATTCGTCAGTTGTAATATTTCTTTGCTATCGCCTAAATTTTGTCGTAATTGCATAATGGTCTGATCTAAATTAAAAAGCATGCTTCTTTGCCAATCATCTTTGACCATGCTTTGTACCCAAGTACAAGCTGCTATACGGGAGCCTGAAGTCACAGGTTCAACACGATGTAGACTGGTCGCTGGATAAATAATTGCATCGCCAGCATCTAACTTAACTTCATGTTCACCATAAGTATCCTCAATGATCAGTTCACCACCTTCATATTCATCGGGTTCTGATAAAAAAATGGTCATTGAGACATCTGTACGCACAGTTATATTTTTTTCATGATAGTAATGGATTGCATTATCGACATGATTACCGTAGTGACCGGTATCTTGGTAGCAATTGAAAAGCGGAGGCAAGATTTCTTTAGGTAATGCAAAAGATTGAATGAGCAGACTTTCTTTAATTTGCGGTAATACTTGCTGACTTAACTGCTGATAGAGCTGACTGTTTGAATTGATTTGTAAATTTTTTTTGATGTTTTGAGCTTGTGCTCCGGCCGAACTTTTTCCTGAAACCCACTGATTATCTTGGTTCATCGCTTGTCTGATGCTTTGAACGTGTTGCTTTGAAAGGACATGAGGGACATGAAGAAGCATAATTTAACCTTAATCTAATTTTAATCAAATCTACATAAGATAAGCATAAATAAAAAAGCCTTAATACAAGATTAAGGCTTTTTTTAGAATATTTAATTTAGAACTTAAAATTAAATGTTAAGCGATAGTTACGTTCAGCACCTGCGATGTAACGTAATCCACCACGGTTGATGCTGTTAATGTAGTCTTCATCAAATAAATTGTTGATGTTGAATTGAATCCCTACATTTGGTGTTGCTTGGTAACTAACCATTGAGTCAAATACCCAGTAGTCAGGGATGACAGCAGGACCGACCTGATTGCCATCTTTGTTTTTAGTCATTTCACCATTGTAACGCGCGCCGCTACCAATGCTCCATTTATCCATATTGTAGGTCGTCCACAATGTGAATGCATCAGAAGGCGTAAATGGCATATTACTTGAACCATCTGCTGAAACTTGCTGGTTACTCGCAGCTTGGGTTACATTTTTAATGTCTGTTTTTTGATGTGTATAACCAGCAATAACTTGCCAATTGTCATTTAAGTTACCAATCACGCCAAGTTCAACACCTTTAACTGATTTTTCACCAGTTTGGTAGTATTCTTCACCATCTTTTTCCAACTCATTTGTGAGTTCAGTTTGGAAAAGTGCACCTGTTAAGAGTAAACGGTTGTCAAAAAATTCCCATTTAGCACCAACTTCAATGGTTTCAATTTCTTGAGGATCAAGATCTAAGTTATTGTTACTGCTTGCTGAACCAGATGGGGCAAATGCATTGGCATTACCAATACCGTCACCACCTGTAATAGTACCCGGTGCTTGTTGTTGGATGGCGTAGTTAGCATACAAGCTACCGTTTTCAGTTGGTTTATATAGTGCCCCAACTTTCCAGTTGAATAGGTTGCCGTCATCTTTAAAGCTTTGTGCAACATAATTTGCCGGTTGACCTGAAGCAGCCGTATTCACAAATGTATCGGCATCAAGTTTATAACGATCTAGACGAACGCCACCATTCACAGAAAATTGTGGTGAAATTTCAATAGTATCGAAGGCAAAAATAGAGTAGGTATCCATTTGAGCTTCAGAATCACCATTACCATTGGTATTTCTGACTAAAGCGGTATGTACAGTGCCTTGTGGGTTATACAATGAACTTGTACCGGTAACTGTAGCAGTCCAACCACGCGTTTTCATTTCTTCACGTGTAAATTCAACGCCTGTGCTGACATCATGTTTTAAGCGGCCAGTATTGAAACTTGTAACCAAGCTAGTTTGGTTAGTCATAATTTCATTTTCAGAATCACTATTATTTGCACTGCCTGAAACGCGCATTGCAGATGCATCATTTGGATTCGTAGGATTTGTAGTCGTATAAGAATTACCAGAGAAGGTGGTTAAATATTGATGCTCTGTTTTGCCCCAACGAGAGGTATTTTTGATTTTCGTATTTTCTGATAAATCATACTCTAAACGAGCAGTTGCCATGTCTGCAGTGACATCATCAAAATCTTCAGGTGCACCATAATAATTTGATGTATCCACTGGGTGAGAATTCAAATAACCAGCAAGATTTGAAAAGTCAGTTCGACTACCAGCACTTTTAGCCGCATCAAAACCAGGTAAACCAACGGTTGGTATACCGCCATCCAAGACATTGTCTTGTTCAATATGTAGATAGTCTAAGAAAAGGCGAAGATCTGTGCCTAAACCAAAGCCGGCTGAAAGTGCAGCAGCCCATTTTTCATTTGTAACGCCGTCACGACCAATACCGTCTGAGTTTTCACCCATGGCATTAAAACGGATGGCAGTTGTATCGCTTATTGCTTTATTGATATCAGCAGTCGCTCGGTAATATTCATCTGAGCCGAAACCAAGAGTTGCATTGTTAGCGTCTTGAAGTTTTGCTTCTTTTGTTGATAAATTAATTGAACCTGAGGCAGCTGTACGACCATTATCTGTACCAGCAGGGCCTTTAAATACTTCAATTTGTTCGTAATTAAACATGTCTCGAGTAACGTTACCCAAGTCACGTACTCCATCGATGAAGATACTATTTGCTGTATCAAATCCACGCATGGTAACAGCATCACCAGTATTCATTCGTCCGTTTTCACCTAGGGAGAATGTGCCGACACCAGGAACGTTTCGAAGTGCTTCTGTTAGGGTCGTTGCATTTTGTTCTTTTAATACTTTCTCAGGGATAATGGCCATAGTCTGAGTCGTATTTAGTTGAGATTGCGTAAACTTATCTGAAGACGCTTTTTCTACTTTATAATTCTCTTTATTTACAGTTTGATTAATCGTCTCGAGTTGGACAGCTTTTTCTTCAGCCATTACATTGCCTGCAATGATTGAAAGTGATGAAGCAATCGCTGTAGAAACAATTTTCTTACGTGTTTTAATGAAGGCCATTTCGAACCCGATTCGGAGTAGTGAATTTGTATGCGAATAATAATGATTCTTATTTGTTCTTACATCTTTATGTAATTGTTATTCACGATAAATAATCGTATCGTGATAGCCCTATTTAATGTAATGATATAACAAGTATTAATTAAGTATCTGTTTTTTATTAAGTATTGATAAAACATATTATTGGTTTGTAATTGATTGAGATTACAAATATAGCCATGATTATGAATTAAATAAGAATAAATCGTAAATTGTTGATGTAAAAAAACCTGCCGAAGCAGGTTTTTTTATAAAGTGTTATTTAGAATTTAAAGGTTGTACTCAATTGAACACGGCGACCTTCTTGGGTGTTGCTGTGGCGGTTGTAATAACTGCCATCAATTAGTTCGTAATCGGTAAAGTCTTTATCAAAAACATTGTACAGTGCGACACCAATATCCCAATTATCGTTTACGGTAAAATTAGAGCCAATATGGAATAAGGCATAAGATTTAAAGTCACCTAATTCATCATAAACCTTTTGGTTGGCAGCAGTTAAGTTTTCATAAGTTGATGTAAAACGAGCACGCTCACTTCGGTATTCACCACGAGCCCATAGATTCACGTAATCAGCTGCTTGCCATTTTAAAGAAGCATTTACAATATGTTCAGGAGTATCGTTTAAAGGTGGATTACCCAACTTGGAATCTTTAATTTCGGTTTCTGTCCAAGTGTAATTTAGACCAAATTTCCAAGCAGGGATAAACTCCCAATTGAAACCAGTTTCGATTCCATAAACCTCGGCTTCTTCTGCGTTAGTTGGACGAGTAACATTCCATGAGTCTGCTCGTGTTTGCCCTTTGCTTTTATAATAATCCATGGTCCACGGTGTTCCAATGGAGTCCATAAATGCTTCACAAGCTGCTTTATTGGTATCTGTGTCACATTTTAGTTCAGCATTACCATTTACAATTTTATCTTCTACCTGACTATAGAAGGCAGTAATGTTGGCATCAAAATTATCGTTATTATTGAAATATGCAGCTAACTCAAAGTTGTTGCTCGTTTCTGGCTTTAAATTAGGATTACCAAAAACTGGGTTACGTCCCTGGCCGCTGACATTATAAATACCATTGGTTAAGCGTTCTAAACGTGGTGCTTTATATCCTTCAGAATATCCGCCTTTAAATGTCCAATTGTCATTTGCATTCCAAACGAGGTACGCACGAGGTGTCCAAAAATCACCAAAAGTGCTGTGATCATCAAAACGTAGACCTAAAGTCAGAGCTAAGCTATCCGTTAATGCCCAAGTATCTTCTGCAAACAAACCGAGTTGATCAAAAGAAACTTCTTTATTCACACGTAAGCCGTCTTTAATGCTTGCATCCCACCATTGACCGCCTAGTGTTATGTTGTGCCCACTAAAGTGTTGTGTGGTGAACTTTGTATCAAAAATAGTATCTTCACTCTCAAGTAAGCGAGGTGTGACAGTTTTTGACAAATTCTGAGCACGTGCTGGAATTAAACGTCCTACAGTTTCGGTCTGAGTATTGCTAATACTTGAATCCAAAGTACCAATATCGGTACGCCAAGTATGAGCTAGAACTACTTTTTCACGATTATATTCTTGAGAGGAGTTATATCCTCCATCTGCACCTAAAGTACCCAATTGCCCTTTACTATTGTCATACCATTGTTCGGTTTGCTCATATTCAGCAGAAATATCATGATTATCATTAGGTGTTAGTGTTAGGCGAACACCAAGAGTTTCTAAATCAGATTTGGTTGGGCTGTTACCTTGAGATAACTCGGTATCTGAATTGGCATCTGGGGTTATATGAGATTGATCACGCTCCGCTTTACGGCCACGTAATTGAATACCAAGTAAATTTTGAATTAATGGACCAGTAACGTAGGCATCTACTGAGCGTTGATTGCCAAAATCTGAATAGTTTGGGTTAATTGTCCCTTCGAGTGTGACAGCACCTGTCCATTCTGGTGAAACTTTTTTGGTAATAATATTAACGACACCGCCAATGGCATCTGAGCCATAAAGGGTAGAAGCGGGTCCTCGGATAATTTCGATTCGCTCAACTGCAGAAATTGGCGGAATAAAACTGTTATTTGATTCACCAAAACCATTAGGGGTAATATCACCTGTACTGTTTTGGCGGCGGCCATCAATCAGTACCAACGTATATTCAGCATCCATCCCGCGAATACGAATATTTAGTCCGCCTGTTTTTCCTGCTGTTGGACTAATATCAACCCCTTCCACATCAACCAAGGCATCAGCAACGGAGTTGATACGTTTATTTTTTAAATCTTCTGCACTAATGACAGTAATTGATGCAGGTGCATCCTTAATTTTTTGTTCAAAACCTGCCGCTGAAACCACAATTGTGGAAAGTTGGTGGGTTGAAGTCGCATCGGTAGAGGTATTTGCGAAAACAGCAGTAGAGGTAGCCCCAAGTAATGCAAGACACAGCGGGTGTAGGTTGAACTTAGCCATAAAATTATATCTCTAATATGAATCAATGATCCTAATTTAGACCTATATGGTAATTAGAATCATTCATGAAGGAGTTGGCTAATAATAATGATAAGGATTCTTATTTACAACAAGAAATATACACAAAGTTGAAAATTTACAGAAAATAGCGTGACGATTAAAAAAATTCAGTCGAGATCAGAACGTATTTTGTATATCCTTTAATGTTGTCATATAATGTGGCACTTTTTTATAAACTGTTATTACTAACTATATCGAGGAAGCCATGCAAGTAACTTCTGAAGCGGTTTCGGGCGTTGCCCGTCGTTTAAATGTATCTGTACCGACGAGCCGTATTAACGAGCAGTTTGAAGCTCGCTTGAAACGCACTGCCAAAACTGTGAAGATCAACGGCTTCCGTCCAGGTAAAGTGCCTGTAAACGTTGTTCGTCGTGAATACGGTGCGGGTATTTATCAAGAAGTGGTGAACGACATTATTCGTGACACCGTTTTTGAAGCAATCCAACAAGAAAAAATCAACGCTGTTGGTATGCCAAACATCGAAAAAACTGAAATGAAAGACGACGCTTTAGTTTACGAAGCGACAGTTGAAGTTTATCCAGAAGTTGAAGTGAAATTTGAAGGTTTAGAAGTTGAACGTAAGTCTTCAGAAGTGAACGACAAAGACGTTGAGCAAATGCTTGAAAATCTTCAAAAGCAACGTGCTTCTTGGGCAGAAACCAAAGGCATGGCGAAAAAAGACATGCAAGTGACTTTTGACTTTGAAGGCACTGTAGATGGCGAGAAGTTTGAAGGTGGTGCTGCTGAAGACTTTAAATTAGTACTTGGTTCTGGTCGCATGATTCCTGGTTTTGAAGATGGCATCGTGGGCATGAAAAAAGGTGAAGAGAAAGTTATTGATGTAACTTTCCCTGAAGACTACCAAGCAGCAAACCTTGCTGGTAAAGCTGCTCAGTTCAAAATCACTGTGAAACTTGTTGAAAAGCAAAAACTTCCAGAAATTGATGCTGAATTCCTACAAATCTTCGGTATTTCTGAAGAAGATGGCGTAGACAAATTAAAAGCTGACGTTCGTAAAAACATGGAACGTGAAGTGAAAAATGGTTTACGTAACCAAGTGAAAGGCGCAACTTTTGATGCACTCGTTGCGGCAAACGAAGTTGAACTTCCAGCAGCGATGGTTGCTCAAGAAATTGACCGTCAACGTCAACAAATGATCCAACAATTCACTCAACAGTTTGGTGCTCAAGGCGCTAAAGCGTTTGATTCAAGCATGCTTCCAGATGACCTATTCAAAGAGCAAGCTGAAAAATCAGTTAAACTTGGCGTATTAGTCAGCAAAGTATTGGCTGATGCTAAAATTGAAGTTGATGCTGCACGTGTTGATGCTTACATCGAAGACATGGCTTCTTCTTACGAAGATCCTAAAGAAGTAATTGAATACTTCAACAACGATAAACAGCAACGTGCTCAAATCGAAGCTGTTATTCTAGAAGACCAAGTTGTAGATCACATCTTAGCTTCTGCTAAAGTAACTGATACAACTGTGAGCTATGAAGACTTATTGAAAGAGCAACAAGCTCGTCAACAAGGCTAATTTTTAGCTTTCAAAAAAAGGCGCATTAAGCGCCTTTTTTTATCGAAATTTGCCCCCAAATAAGTTGTCCTGATTTCACAATGCTTATGAAAAAAATATCTGTTATTTAATTGGGAATCTTTTGCAATTTCGACAAATATCCCTCATATTGTGAATTATGGGTTGAGTCAGAAAAATTTAGGAATAAATAACGTATGTATGTTCCAACAATTGAAAACGCACTAGTGCCAATGGTGGTAGAACAGTCATCTCGTGGCGAGCGTTCTTTTGATATTTATTCACGCCTTTTGCGTGAACGTGTGATTTTTTTAACCGGTGAAGTTGAAGACAACATGGCAAATTTGATTGTTGCCCAAATGTTGTTCTTAGAAGCAGAAAACCCAGATAAAGATATTCATTTATATATCAACTCACCAGGCGGTTCGGTTACTGCAGGTATGGCGATTTACGATACCATGCAATTTATTAAACCTGATGTTGTGACTTACTGCATGGGGCAAGCAGCATCGATGGGTGCATTCCTGCTTAACGCCGGTGCTAAAGGCAAACGTTACTGTCTTGAAAATGCCCGTGTCATGATTCACCAACCACTCGGTGGTTTCCGTGGTCAGGCATCTGATATTGAAATTCATGCACGTGAAATTCTATTCATCAAAGAACGTTTAAATCGTTTAATGGCAGAGCATAGTGGTCAAGACTACGAAACTGTTGCTCGAGATACTGACCGTGACAACTTTATGACAGCGCAAGCTGCAAAAGATTACGGTCTTGTGGACGAAGTTTTATCTAAACGTCCATAAGTTTTAAAGAATTAATTATTGGAGTGAATATGTCCGAACATCCTCAAGGACAAAAGCATTGTTCATTTTGCGGTAAAATGCAGTCTGAAGTCGGGAAACTGATTGCAGGTGAGGACGCGTACATCTGTAATGAGTGTGTGGACGTATGTCTTGACCTAGTTCAGACCAGTCAGCAAGTTGAATCAAATGACTGGGCAACTCGTCCTTTACCAAAACCGCATGAAATCCGTACTGCGCTTGACCAATATGTGATTGGTCAAGATGTTGCGAAAAAGACCCTCTCTGTTGCGGTATACAACCACTATAAACGCCTAAAAGTTGGCACCAGTGGTAAAAAACCAGAAGACGGTGTAGAGATTTCGAAAAGTAACATCATGTTGGTTGGACCAACAGGTTCAGGTAAAACACTGCTTGCTCAGACACTTGCGCGTCTTTTAGATGTGCCATTTGCGATGGCAGATGCAACGACTTTAACTGAAGCTGGTTATGTGGGTGAAGACGTTGAGAACATTGTTCAAAAACTCCTTCAAAAAGCCGATTACGATGTAGAAAAAGCGCAAAAAGGCATTATCTATATCGATGAAATCGACAAAATTACCCGTAAGTCTGAAAACCCATCTATTACTCGTGATGTATCGGGTGAGGGTGTTCAGCAAGCATTATTGAAAATGATCGAAGGTACGGTTGCGTCGATTCCGCCTCAAGGTGGTCGTAAGCATCCGCAGCAAGAATTTATTCAAATTGATACTTCAAATATCCTATTTATCTGTGGTGGTGCATTCTCTGGCCTAGAGAAAATCGTACAGCAGCGTCAGGAAAAAGGCGGTATTGGCTTTACGGCTGAAGTCCGTAAGAAAGATGAAACTAAAAAATTATCTGACTTATTCCGCCAAGTTGAAGCGACAGATTTGGTTAAATTCGGTCTGATTCCTGAATTTATTGGTCGTTTACCTGTCATTGCTACCTTGGAAGAACTGGACGAAGAAGCATTGATGCAGATTCTGACAGAACCAAAAAATGCATTGACACGTCAATACCAATATTTATTTGAAATGGAAAATGTTGACCTCGTATTTGAAGACTCTGCATTACGTGCCGTGGCTAAAAAAGCCCTTGACCGTAATACGGGTGCGCGTGGTCTACGTTCGATTTTAGAAAATTCATTGCTTGAAACGATGTACGACCTACCAAGCCGTTCAGATGTAGGTACGGTTGTGGTCAATGAAGCGGTGATTAATGGTGAAGCGGAACCTGAATTTAAATCAGAACGTCAACCAAAGAAAACTGAAGAAGCTGCGCCGAAGTCAGATTTAAAAGTTGTAAACTCTAAATCTGCTTAAGCGCTATTCGTCTGAAACGTGTGTAAATCCAAGATTTGCACACGTTTTTTATTTCCAAAAATAAAAGCAGAATGTTAATCTCAGCAGGATGGCGTGGATGCCTGAATGTAAAAAACTGAAAACAAAAGTGTAAAAATAAAAAAAGACGCAGTGAGGGATAATCATGCGTGGAGTTGCAATTCTACTTTTAAGCAGTGTAGCGCTGCTGGGTTGTCATGGAAAATCAGCCGTTGAGCAAACGTCATTGGCTTCAACATTAAAGCCTGTGGATCCTGAAAGTACACCGGGTCATATTGAGCAATATCGATTGGGTATGTTTACCATTGGTGGTTGGGTCAATCAGAAACAAGGCCGACATTTTCAAGAAGTGAAAGCTCAGCATGATCAAGCAGCGATTGTGTATTTATATCGTCCAGACAGTAAATGGAATCGTCAAGAAATTGTGGCCAGCAGCTTATTTCTGAACAGTGAGCGTATTCCAAGTTTATTGAATAATCATTATTACTGGGTGGAGTTACCTGCGGGGAATTACCGCTTATCATCGAGTCGCCCTTTGGGGGTGAATCATTTTCAAAAACCTAAATATTTAGACTTTGATGTTGAAGCAGGTCAAACTTACTTCATTAAATATGATGAAGAGAATTTATCCAGTAAAAGAACGGTTTCAGGGCCATTGCTGCTCATGCCTGAAAAAATTGGTCGAAATGAAATCGCATTTACAGAGTTGAAATCCAACAGTTTTAACTTTGTGGCAGAAGATCAAAACACTGGAAAAGTGCGGAAAAGTGCGCAGAAGTTGAAAGCACCTCATTATGATCCTGCGGAAGATGTGCAGTTGACCAAGCCTTTTAAACTGTGGAATCCATTAACTTGGTAATGTAATTAGCTCGTGTTTTTGAGTGTGTGAAAGCATTAAATAGCGAATGTCATTCGACAGACAGTCTAAATATTGACAATAAAAAAGCACCCGATGGGGTGCTTTTTTTTGATCTTGAACGTGGCGAAATTAGTTCGCAGCAGCATCAACTACTGGGATTTTACCAATTTTTGCTTGCCAGATTTTTGGTGCAGTTGCGTGAACAGAAGTACCATTTACGTCAACAGCTACAGATACCGGCATGTCTTTTACAACAAATTTGTAGATCGCTTCCATACCTAAGTCAGCAAATGCTACAACTTCAGCTTCACGAATCGCTTTCGATACTAAGTAAGCAGCACCACCAACAGCCATGAGGTAAGTTGCTTTGTTGTCTTTGATTGCTTCAACAGCAGCAGGACCACGATCCGCTTTACCAATCATACCGAACATGCCAGTTGCTTCAAGCACTTGACGTGTGAACTTATCCATACGTGTTGCAGTTGTTGGGCCAGCTGGACCAACAACTTCGTCACCGACTGGATCAACAGGGCCAACGTAGTAAATAAATTTACCTTTTAGGTCAACTGGAAGTTCTTCACCTTTGTTTAACATGTCAACCATACGTTTGTGCGCAGCGTCACGACCTGTATAGATTGTACCGTTAAGAAGTAGTGTGTCACCAGGTTGCCAAGAGTTCATTTCTTCTTGAGTGATGTTATCTAAGTCAACACGTTTAGATGTTGATGAATCCCAAGTTACCGCAGGGTAGTCTTCAAGGCTAGGCGCTTGAATATGCGCTACACCTGAACCGTCTAATTGGAAATGCGCATGACGAGTTGCAGCACAGTTAGGAATCATACCTACTGGTTTACCCGCAGCGTGACATGGGTAGTCTTTGATTTTGATATCAAGAACAGTCGTTAAACCGCCAAGACCTTGAGCACCAATACCTAAAGCATTTACTTTTTCGAAGATTTCGATACGAAGTTCTTCGATTTGGTTTTGTGGGCCACGACGAAGGAGTTCGTCCATGTTGATTTCTTCCATCAATGCTTCTTTTGCAAGCATCATGGCTTTTTCAGCAGTACCACCAATACCGATACCGAGCATACCAGGAGGACACCAACCTGCACCCATTGTTGGAACAGTTTTAAGTACCCAATCTACGATAGAGTCAGAAGGGTTAAGCATTGCAAGTTTAGATTTGTTTTCTGAACCACCACCTTTAGCAGCAACAGTAATATCAACTTTATTACCCGGAACGAGTTTGTAGTGAATTACAGCAGGGGTGTTGTCTTTGGTATTTTTACGACCAAAAGCAGGATCAGCTAATACTGATGCACGAAGAATGTTTGAGTTTTCAAGATAACCTTGACGTACACCTTCGTTAATTGCATCGTCTAGGCTCATGGTTAAATCAAATTTAACGTCTAAGCCCACTTCAAGAAATACGTTCACAATACCCGTATCTTGACAGATAGGACGATGGCCTTCTGCACACATACGAGAGTTAATTAAAATTTGTGCAATCGCGTCTTTTGCGGCTTTGTTTTCTTCACGGTCATACGCACGGCTCATCGCTTGGATGAAGTCCTGTGGGTGATAGTAAGAAATGAACTGAAGCGCATCTTTTACCGATGTGATCAAGTCATCTTGCTTGATAATAGTTGTCATACAAATATCTCTTGAGCGGGCTGATAGCTAGCGGGCTAAATTATAAGACAAAAACACAGTTGTGTGGGTATTTCGCTTAATCTTTGGCCGAAAGTTTAATAGGCTTAAACAGTGCCATGTTTCGCTGTCATAAATGGCCTGAAAATGACGTTTTAACTGTCATATTTCATGAAATATTTGTCACAAAACTAGAGGGGGAGATATGTTTTTATTTTTAAATTGTTGAAAATAAATGATATTTGTTATTTTTAAATATTTTGTATTTGTCATATAACTGTCATAAAACTTTTACATAATGACGTCATCAAAGTTAGAGTGTGAAATATATGGTTACTCCAGTGTTGTCAGTTATTGGTTTTTCTCTGTTTATCGCAGCAACTTGGTTCTACGGTCAACAAGAAGATCAAGCCTAAAGCTTTATCTTCTTTTTTTGCTTTAAATTTTATAAAAATAATATTCTTCTTCAAATCTTCAAATCTTCAAATCTTCAAATCTTCAAATCTTCAAATCTTCAAATCTTCAAATCTTCAAATCTTCAAATCTTCAAATCTTCAAATCTTCAAATCTTCAAATCTTCAAATCTTCAAATCTTTAGTTTCAATGATCAATTTTGTGTAAAAGTGCTTTAAAATTGAGTCTAAACGCGACAACATTTGATTATTTAACATATTGCCAAACATCAGGATCTTCATAATTTTCATCGATACGGTAGCCTTGTACTATAACTTCTTTTTCATCAATTTCTCTTGATTTTTTATTTCTTATCAGCTCATTTGCAAATGCTTGTTCTAACTCTTTTGAGGTCATTTTGTAAGTATCAATATTATTCTCTGAATCATCCATTGAATTTCTTTCATCATAACGAATCGTATTGAAAGCATAACGAACCATATATTGTTCTTTACCATCTTCAGTTTTTTGAGTTTGTTTTATACTCAGATCCAAAAGGATACCATTGGCATATAATCGGTAGCCAATAGAGTTCCCTCCAACTGTATTGATTATTTTTTTCCATTCTTCATAATTAAAGATATAAGTCGGGTCAATGACATCACCTGATTTCATTAGATATCGAATATTATCTTCCTTTGCTATTCGTGCAGAAAAACGATAGAAATAATTTTTCCATTCGGCCTGATTTATACGTTTCATTAAGTCAACATAAGCTTGGTGGGCTTGTTCAGGACGTACAAATTCTTCTTTGTTTAGCCCTGCATTAACATCAAGCCCTTGTATTCCATCCTCATTATTAAACGATGTTCCTAGAACTGAAAATACATGATCTATCACTAAGCTATTCTCACCATTTTCAACTTTAATCTGACCTAAGTTGGGCGGTGTAAAATCTAACTCTTTAAAACCTGCTCCAGATGGATGACTATCGGGATGCCCAAGATTATGTTGAGAAAAATCTTTAAATCCTTGTTTGCCTAAATGTAAACTAAAACGCAGTTGATTCATGACATTATTCTCTGTATTTTTTGCACTAGGTTGACAAGCTGAAAGGAGATAACCCACCATAAAAATAACAATGCAGTAATTAAATTTTTCCATCATTACTATCCTTTCCAACTGTAAAATTAGCTTTGCTATCGCCCCATTTCGCAATAATTTTTAGTTCTTCTTCTAAAAAGTATCTTCCTTTATCACTTTGCATTAAACGATGATATTTTTCTGCTGCTTTTTTAATCCATTCCATACGGCTATCATAATTGGCGACTTTAGTGTTTGATAATGGTTCGCTGTATACTGTTTCTGGTACCTTATCGAGTACACCGGCGTGTCGCCCCTGATATTCTCTTTCCATGTTTTTGATATTATAAGAACTCGGCAGAATACTTTTCAATTTTGGTAGATATTCAAAAGCACTTTTAATTTCTAAAGTGCTTTTAAGTTTTTAATTATGGGTAAACAATTTGACCAAGGAACGTTTATAACTTCTTTTTTAATATGAGTAAATTTGGAAACATCACGTTGAGTTCGGCATTGATTAAAAGAGGATGAAGACATGCTCAAAGCATAATGCCAAGGTGCAATATCCATAAATAGCCATAAGTTACCTTTTGCAAAAGTATGTACAGGATCACGAATTACCCCTAGTGGAATCCATTTATATTCCCATGCAGTTAAACCATGTTTAAAATGGCAGCTAAGATTTTTTGAAACAAATGCACCTAAGCCCATCCAATAGTAACGGCCAACTAAATCTTTGTTTCGATGTTTTTCTTTTTCTAGATAAATATTGGCATAAACTGAAGCAATACGTCACACCCTAGTTTCATATCCAGGCTCTAATTTATGTAAATTTTTCCTTTTATTTTTTAAATTAGATATGTGTATCAGAGCTTTGATTTCTTTTTTTAAGCGAAGAATGAATATATTATTGGTCATGTACCAAATACTCAAAATTCAGCCATAGAATTTAAAAGAAATTTCCACTAATTCTGAGCCATTTTTAATATAATGGAAGTTATATAAAACAAAAAACCACCCAGTCTTTCGAAAGGGTGGTTAAGAACTCGAAACTAAAATTAAGCTTCTTGTTGTTCGGATTGAATCGCCGTTAATGCAATGGTAAACACGATGTCATCGACCAATGCGCCACGAGACAAGTCATTTACAGGCTTGTTTAAACCTTGCAGCATTGGGCCAACACTGACTACATTTGCAGAACGTTGAACTGCTTTATAGGTTGTATTACCTGTATTTAAATCAGGGAAAATAAACACATTGGCACGACCAGCCACTTTAGAGTCAGGTGCTTTAGAACGTCCCACACTTTCCACCGATGCAGCATCGTATTGAAGCGGGCCATCAATGAGTAAATCTGGACGGCGTTCTTTGGCAATGCGTGTTGCTTCAGCCACTTTTTCGACATCTGCTCCTGCACCTGAAGTACCTGTTGAATATGAAATCATCGCAATACGTGGGTCAATACCAAAAGCTTTCGCTGAATCTGCAGATTGAATCGCAATCTCTGCAAGCTGTTCTGCATTTGGATCTGGATTAATGGCACAGTCACCGTAGACATAGACTTCATCTGGTAACAGCATAAAGAATACAGAAGAAACCAATGAATAATCAGGTGCAGTCTTAATCAATTGGAATGCTGGACGCACTGTATTCGCCGTAGTATGTACTGCACCAGATACAAGGCCATCCACTTGATCGAGTGCAAGCATCATGGTGCCTAAAACCACGGTGTCTTGTAGCTGTTCGCGTGCTTGTAGATCATTGAGTTTGCCTTTACGCAGCTCAACCATTTTCGGCACATAGTTTTCACGAATCAGGTCTGGATCAATGATTTCCAAATCATGAGGAAGTTCGATATTACGTGCTTTTGCAACTTCAATCACGGCTTCAGGTTTTGCCAATAAAATACAGTGTGCAATGCCACGTGATTGACAAATGGCAGCCGCTTGAATGGTCCGTGGTTCATCACCTTCAGGTAGAACAATCCGTTTTTTCGCAGCAATGGATTTTTGTACCAATTCATGACGGAATGCAGAAGGGGACAAGCGTGGTTGATACGAACCATTCAATACTTCAGTAATCCACTCAGCATTAATGTGGCTTGAAACAAAGCGAGTCACTTGCTCTGCACGTTCTACGTCATCGACAGGAATTTCATTGCCTAAATTTGAAAGTTGTTGTGCCGTTTCAAAAGTGCTTAAAGGCGTATGTAAAATCGGTAAGCCTTGCTTAATCGCGGTTTGGCAGAAATCTAAAACTTGTGGGTTCGGTTGATGATGTTCAGTCAAAACTAAACCGGCAAGTGGAATACCATTGCTACTTGCAAGGCTAGAAGCCAACAACACATCAATACGGTCAGAGGCGCTGATAATCAGTTCGCCTGCCACAAATTTGTGAAGTTCATGTTCAATATTCGATGCAACTAGGCTGCTATGTAGTACGCGGCGATGAGCGGCATCGCCTTGGTTGATCCATTCCGCTTGAATATGCGTCGCCAAGTCAGACATGCGCGGTACGCTGAGCGTATTACTAAATGGAACGAGGCCAATAACAGGTAGCTGTGTAGAACCAATTTGCGGATTACTTTGTTGTAATTCGAGTACAAATTTATTGGTGTCACTAATTAAACGCAGATTTGGATCAAGTGTGACAGGAATTTGCGCAGACTCTTCTGGCAAGCCACGTGTGCGCATAAACAAAACACCCGCAGTACGTTCAGATGCCGCACCACCAAATTGGCGTAGTGAACTGTCAATTTTCTCAGCCGTTTTCGTGGCATTTTGAATATCTGCTGTGCTGACAATAATCACTTTGGCATCGAGTGCTTTTGCTAAAGTCGCATTCAGTTCTGAGGCAAAGTTATCTCGGCTGTTTGGAACCAAGCCTTCAACAATAATTAGGTCATGCTTTTTTGCAATTTCACGGTGCAAACGAACCGCTTCTTCGAGCAGTTCATCACTTTCATCATGACTGAGTTGTTTCACGATGGTGGCATGGTGAATGGGTTCTACCGTTTCATTATTAAATAAATGACGATAAAGAGCCGTTGTACGGTCTACAGTATCTGCGACATTTTCCTGTGAAAATGGTTTCAGAAAACCTGCTTTGACCCCTTGGCATTCCAAAGCATAAATTAAACCTAAGCATGCAGATGTTAAACCTACACCTTCCCCAGTTGGCACGAGTAAAATTGTTTTCATACGGTGTCTAAATTAAAGCTAAAAATTAATATTGAAGGCGAAGGGGCTGATGCGATTGCTTATGCAATCGCAGCTTCAGCATCAGGCTTTTTTGTAGCAGACGCTGTCACCTCGTCTACAACATGCTCAGTTTCTTTGGCAATACGGCCTTCTTCATCGGTAGGAACAACCCAAATTTGTGGGCCAGTACCGTGGTCAATACGACCTTCCGTACCGCGTTTTAAGTTGTCATTTAATTCTTTACTCAGGTTGAAACCAAAGTGTGGTAAGTATGAAACCGTTTTTTCACGAATGTAGGCAGAGTTTTCACCAATACCACCGGTAAAGAATAAACCGTCAATACGTGGTAGACCACAGCTGAGACCTGCTAAAGATTTTGCTAAACGGTAGCAGAATACTTCAATGGCAAGCGCGGCATCTTCGTTACCTTGTTCTGATGCTTCGATCAATGTACGCATGTCATTTGATAGATCAGACAAACCGAGTAGGCCTGATTGGCTGTTCAGCATTTTGTCGATTTTGTAGATATCCCAACCTAAGTTGCTCGCAAGGAAGCTGTGAATACTTGGGTCAACATCACCACTACGTGTGCCCATCACCACACCTTCAAGTGGTGTTAGACCCATTGACGTATCTACAGATTGACCATTCCAAATCGCACAAGTCGAGCTACCATTGCCTAAGTGAGCAGTTAACCAGCCACCTTGTTTAAAGCTGCCTGCCAACATTGAGCCACGCTCAGATACGTAGGCATGGCTAGTACCGTGGAAGCCATAACGACGTACGTTATGCTGTGTGTACAAGAATTTTGGTAATGCATAGCGGTATGCATGAGACGGCATGGTTTGGTGGAATGCTGTATCGAATACGGCTACTTGCGGAAGTTCAGGGAACAAACGCATGGTTGCTTCGATACCCACCAAGTGAGCAGGGTTATGCAATGGCGCAAGCGGTGTAGCTTCACGAATACGTTCAATAATTTCTGGTGTTAATAGCTCAGCTTTGGTTAATGTACCGCCGTGTACCACGCGGTGACCAATCGCTTGAGGATTATGGTGAGCCAAACGCTCTAAAATAGTTTCGAGGGCTTTTTCATGGTCAGCATGTGGAATAGACAGCTCAAGCGCAGCACCACCCGTAGTGACCCCTTTAATACGTGCATCAGCAGAACCTAGGTTCTCGGCCAGACCAAAAATACGATCTTCACGGCGCTCAGAAACTAACGCATATTTGATAGAAGAAGATCCGCAGTTAATTACTAATACTGATGTAGACACGTTTAAATACCCGAATTCTAATTGAAATACTTATCCATAATGTTGATCTGATTGCAGTTGTATTGATTGATGCAATTTAGATCTGTGATGATGTTTTATCATGGGTTTTTTTATCGTCCTAGATAGACTTTAGGAGATTAGACTTAAGCACTATCGACCCTGAGCACAATAATAATTAAAATTTATCAGTTCATAGTTTTCATTTATTAATAAAATAATCCTCAAAATTTATACGATTTAAGAGATATACATAGAACATAACATGCGGTTGCTGCGCTGTAATCCTAAAATTGTTGCAAAAAAGCAGGTAAATTGAACTTTTCTTATTCTTCTTAAGCATTTAATTGTCAAAAAATCTGTTTTCGATTCTAAATCCTGTGTGTTTGCAGGATTATATTTCAATATGTGAACCCTGGGTCTAGTTTTTTAAATCGCAATAAAAAAAGCTGTGCCTTTACTCAGAAAAGCACAGCTTTCATTGTCTTATTGGGTGTTATTGGCGAATTTGACCATCACCAAACACAATCCATTTTTGAGAAGTCAGACCTTCAAGACCGACTGGCCCACGTGCATGGATTTTATCGGTTGAAATACCGATCTCAGCACCAAGACCATATTCAAACCCATCTGCAAAACGAGTCGAGGCATTGATCATCACTGAACTCGAATCTACACGCGTTAAGAACTGACGAGCCAGACTAAAGTTTTCGGTAATGATTGAGTCTGTATGGTGAGAGCCATATTTGTTGATGTGCTCAATTGCTTCATCTAAGCCTGTAACGACTTTCACTGCCAAAATTGGGCCTAAGTATTCGGTGTACCAATCTTCCTCAGTTGCAGGAACAATCGATTCACCCAAAATGCGCTGCGTTTCAGCACAGCCACGAAGCTCAACTTTTTTCTCAGCATAGAGTTCAGCAATGCGTGGTAAAAACTCTTCAGCGACATTTTCATCGACGAGCAAGGTTTCCATGGCATTACATACGCCATAACGGTGTGTTTTGGCATTAAGCGCAATAGGTAATGCTTTTTGCAAATCAGCCTGAGCTTCCACAAAAACATGGCAGTTACCATCAAGATGTTTGATAACAGGCACACGTGCTTCATTGGTGATACGTTCAATTAAGCCTTTGCCACCACGAGGTACGATCACATCGACATATTCAGGCATGGTAATTAATTGGCCAACCGCAGCACGGTCTGGGGTATTAAGCACTTGAACGGCATGCTCAGGTACACCTGCGGCAGTTAAGCCATGTTGAATCGCTGCCGCAATTGCTTGGTTAGATTCCAAAGCTTCAGAACCACCACGTAAAATAATCGCGTTACCTGATTTAAGCGCTAAAGATGCGGCTTCAAGGGTGACATTTGGGCGAGATTCGTAAATCATGCCGACAACACCTAGCGGCACGCGCATTTTGCCCAGCTGAATACCTGTCGGACGAAAGGCCATATCGGTAATTTCGCCAATCGGGTCAGTTAGTGCGATCACATCTTTTAGACCTTGGAGCATGCCTTTAAAGCGTGTGGGGGTAAGTTCTAAGCGATCAAGGAGAGCACTATCCAAGTTGTTGTTATGCGCTTTGGTCATATCCACTTGGTTAGCTGCCAAAATTGCAGTTTCACTGTTTTGTAAAGCAGTATAAATTGCTGATAAGGCATTATTTTTAGTCTGGGTAGAAGCCCCTGCGAGCACACGTGATGCTGTGCGTGCTTGCTGTCCTACCGTTTGCATGTATTGTTCAATAGACTCTTGCATAGCGGTTTGATCACTTAGAAATTTCAACTCGATATTAACAGCCTGTGACTGAACAATGAAGCACTTAAGTGCATATTCGACTGTACTTGCTGACCAGAATTAACATTTTGAAATTGTTTTTAGAACAAAAGTAGATAAGCGGCGGGGATATCAGTTGCTTGTAAAATGAACCTCTGTATAGAATGAAACAATAGCGACATTGAAGTCGTACAAATAACGATTAAAGAGCAGGACGCTAAGTCGAGCAGAGTCTCTAAATGAATTCCTGACAATAAAAATAAGGCAGGAATGGAGGAAAGGAATATGAATTCCATTATCCAAATGGATCCCACCGTACAGGAAAGTACGCATTACAGTTTTTTCGATCTGTATGACAAGCAAAGCTTTAAACAGCCTGCCAGAACGACATGGATTGATGGCTGGAAGGTCGAATATATGGCCATTGCACAACCTGAAACCATTCATCGCACCCCGATTGTTATTATTGGTGGGGCATTTCAAAACTTTAATTCCTACAAATATTGTGTCGAACAATTATTTGCGGCAGGCCCTATTATTTTAATTGATTTACCCTCCATGGGCTCAAACCAGCAAATTACCAATGTCGATACAGCCGTGTCAGCAGGGACTTTAGAGTTGGGTGATCTGGCGCAGATGTTGGGCGTTTGGTTGGATATCGCCGGGCTAGAAAAAGTATCCGTGATGGGGATGTCACTAGGTTCAGTGGTGGCAGCAGGTCTGGCCGATCAACGTCCTGAATTGATTGATCGCATGATTTTAATGGGCGTGATGCAAAAAACGCGCAAGAGCTGGCGCATGTTGCTTGAAGAATCCTTGCACTTAATGAAAGAACAGCGCATGGATGAATTTGGTCAAGCGGTGATTTTGTATTTGGTCAATCATGCCAAACTGGATGTGACGCGGATGTCACCGACAGCGAAGCGTTTGTTCTTTAGACAAATGGCTGAATTCACCAATACCGAACAAGAGCGTTATGACATTAATTGTAATCGTTTGCTGCGTTTGCAAGACGTGCCGATTCCACAGTGTGATGTATTGGTGTCATGCGGGCAGTACGACAGTTTTACTTTGCCACATGAAAATGCGGGCTTTGCATTGCAATGTCCGAATATGCAATTTGCTATGATTGCCAATGCGGATCATTTACCGCAGTTGCAACGCCGTAAGGAAACCATGAATTTGTTTGCAACTTATCTACGCGGTGAGTCTATTCAGCAGTTGGACGGGATCATTCCAATGAGCCGTGAGCAAATGCAAAATATTGAACGCCGTGGCGAAGCGCGTGTAAGTGTACAACAGCCATTCACGCATTTATCTCATCGCCATTCAGACCTTGTGGTTGATACTCAAATTATGGATTTAAATTATTTTGGTGTGTTGTTGAATGTGCAGGCTGAAATGTTGGACTCCATGCACGCATATCCACGAGATTTGGCTTTACATCTAGAAGACGAAGAAGGTGAGTTTAAAATTGAATGTCTCATCTTTGACGTTGTGGATACACAGGTTCGCGCTTTGTTTAAGCATGGTAGTTTTGAGTTGGCAGAGCGCTTATTACGCTTTGTACAACGCCAAAAAGAAGATGTATTGTTATTAGAAGCCGTCAGTTAAAACATGAACAACTAAAAAAAAACAGCGCTTTAGCGCTGTTTTTTTGTTTTGGCATGGACCATCCAAACCAAATCGCCACAGTGCTGCTCTGCATCGTGGAAAGGAATCACTTGTTCATGTTGCTGTTGTGGAAAGTATAAGGCCGGCTGAACGACTTTTACTTCTTCAAATCCTGTATGGGTGAAAAACTGCTGTAATTCAGCAGGGGATTGAAAATGAAAAGTAAAAGCGCTGCGAGACATGACTTTGAGTAATTTACTACTGGCCCAAATAAAACGTGCTAAACGGTTTTTAACGGGTTCTGGATAGATGTCGGTCAGATAATGTAATTCCTGAAACGAGGCGCCATATTCGGTGATCCCTTGCAATAACTTATTCAGTAGCGTTTGATCAAAATAATTAATTAGCCCTTCACTAATCACCACCAAAGGACGTTCAGGGTTGAAACTCTGAAAAATACGTTCAAAATCTTGTGTGAAAATGTCGCCAGTTAAGACCTCGGGGGCATGCGGGTCAATCTGTTTGAGTGCCTGTGTTTTGATTTTTGCCATATCTGGCAAGTCGAGTTCACGATAGTCAATTTCAGGATGTTTGGTGCGAAAATTCCAACCGCGCGGGGAGAGGCCACAGGCAATTTCAAGGACTTGTAGCTGAGGGTGTTGGGCAATGAGTTGATCTAAATGTTGATCGATCATGGCATGGCGCTGTTTGAGCGTCGAGCGCATGCTACCGCCCACATTCTTTTCTGCCCAGCTTTCTAAAGGATGGACTAAACGTGCTAAAAATTTGCCTTTACGTGTGGCAAAAACGGGATGCGAAATCCCCATGCTGTACCAAATATAGCCGGTGTAATGTGCAGTAAAGGAAATGTGTCGATGTTCCGATAAACTTTGTGTCATGTCGTCCTGACCTAATGTTGTTTTTATTGGCAATTTTTGTATAGCGCCGAAGCACTTATTTTGTCTTCATCATAAATCAAAAAGGAGCACCTTGTCGTGCTCCATTTTCTAGAATTTTGAAAGTCTTGGATTAGCAATATTGATTTTTAAAATCCACAATACGGTTACGCACGTTTTGCCAGTCCGCCCCGAGTTCAATGCTTTGTCCAATCTCAATCTGTGGGATTTTACCGCGCATACGTTCTAGGCGTTCTTGATTTGGGAGAGCCAAGTTTTGAATGCCATCCAGCGCAATGCATGCAGATTCACGGTTATTACACACGAGGCCCATATCACAACCTGCATTTAATGCTGCTTGGATACGAGCATCTGCGCCGCCAGCGACACAAGCGGCTTGCATGCTTAAATCATCGGAGAATAAAATGCCATCAAATTGGAGCTCTTGACGTAAGACTTTCTGAATCCAATACGGTGAAAATCCAGCAGGATTAGGATCGATATTTTCATAAATCACATGCGCAGGCATTAAGGCATCAAGCTGTGGTTGCAGTTGAATAAAGCTTTGCATGTCTTTTTGATAGATTTCTTCATAACTACGATGGTCAATGGCAGCAGCGACATGTGAATCTGCTTTCACCGAGCCATGGCCTGGGAAATGCTTACCTGTAGATGCCATCCCCGCACGTTTCATACCTTTTAAGAAGGCACTTGCAAGTGGAATGATGTCTTGCATATTTTTGGCAAAACCACGGTCACCAATCACATCACTGACATTATTTAGGTCCAGCACTGGTGCAAAACTGAAATCGATCCCGACCGCAAGGACTTCAGCCGCCATCAACCAGCCACATTGTTCAGCCAGTTCAACTGCTTTTTCAGGTTCAGTTAAGTAAAGTTCTCCAAACTTACCCATAGCTGGTAGGAGTGTGAAGCCTTGCTTTAAGCGTTGTACACGACCACCTTCCTGATCGACGGCAATTAAAATATCAGGACGAATTTGACGCATATGGTCGGTCAGGGCACGAACTTGTTCAGGAGATTCAATGTTGCGACCAAATAAAATCATGCCGCCAACTTGTGGTGCCTGTAATAGTTCAATATCTTCTTGGGTGAGTTCTGTGCCAGCAATGTCGAGCATTAATGCGCCAATCATATTCGGTGTCCGTGTTGGAATTTTTAAGGAAAAACAATACCTGAATTCTGCAATGATTTGCTACACTTTGTCAGCAGAGAATATGATAAAACTACACGACATAAACATATTAAGTTGTTTAAGATTTTGAATCTATTCAATTCAGGTCGAAAACCAACACGGTAATATTGGTCTTAATACCAAGGAAGTACAAATTATTTATGAAACTTCAAACATTAGCTTGTGCCGTTGCGATTGCGACAGGTGGATTCTTTTTCACTCATGTGGTGAATGACGCAATTGCTGCCAATAATACAGAAGCAGTGAGTGCGGGTACTATTCAACCCACTCAAGAACAAGCCTTGGTCTCACGTCAGCTTGCAACATTGGTAGACCGTCAACACTATTTAAATCAGCGTTTAGATGCCAATACCTCTAACCGTATTTTAGATTTTTATATTGATAGTTTAGACGCTGAACATACGTTGTTCTTGGCACCGGACATTGAAAATTATAAAAAACGTTATGGCCCAACTTTTGGCGCAAATCTCAAAGCGGGCAATTTAACAGGGCCGTATGCCATTCATGCGCAATATCGTGAGCGCTTAAAACAGTTCTACACCTATATGTTGGAAGAGCTGAAAAAGCCACAAAATTTAAATCAACCGAATAGCTACATCGAAACCGATCGTGAAAAAGCGCCATTCTTTAAGTCGACAGAAGAACAGCGTGCGCATTGGAATAAAATGTTGGTCTCTCAGCTGATCAATTTAACCATCAGCAAAGAAGAAGAGAAAGCCAAACAGAAAGCGTTGAAAGATGATCCTGCCCTAGCAAATGGTCAAGATTTAACTGGTCCTGAAGATTTAACTCCTGAACAGACCTTAACTAAGCGTTATACACGTCAGTTAGAGCGGATTAGTCGTTTAAAAAGCGATGATGTGCTTGATAAAACTCTGAATGCCATGATGCTGACGTATGATCCGCACAGTAACTATTTTCCGCCTGTAGATGCGATGGAATTGAACCGTCAAACCACGTTGCAATTGGAAGGGATTGGGGTGTCGATTCGTCCTGAACGTGGCAACGAAGACTACACCAAAATTGAAACGATTGTAGAAGGTGGTCCAGCCAGCAAATCAGGACAAGTCAAGTCAGGTGATCGCATCGTTGGTGTTGCCCAAGATGGCGACAAAATGGTGGATGTGATCGGTTGGCCGAGCAATGAAATTGTCGGACTGATTCGTGGTAAACGTGGCACCAAAGTGACTTTACGTTTATTGGGTGCTGGTGCGTCCATGAATCAAGCGCGAAATGTCACGATTGTACGTGATGTAATTCAAGAAGAAGATGCGGGCGTGCGTTCACGTACCGTTGAAATTGAACGTGATGGCAAAAAACATAAGTTTGGTGTGATTGAAATTCCATCGTTTTATTTGAACTATCGTGCCCGTCGTGCAGGTACAGATTACCGCTCTGTGTCAGAAGATACCAATAAAGCCTTAAAAACATTAGATGCGCAAAATGTTGAAGGCATCATCATTGATTTGCGTAACAACCCAGGTGGCTCACTTGAAGAAGTGGCGCGTATGCTTGGACAAGTGATTAAATCAGGTCCAGTGGTGCAAATCCGTGATGGTAATGGCAATGTCAGCGTGTTTGAAGATGATGATGGTGGCGCGCAAACTTATGCAGGCCCATTGGCAGTATTGATTAACTTGGCTTCGGCATCTGCGAGTGAAATTTATTCTGCTGCGATTCAGGATTATGAACGTGGTGTGGTGATTGGTAGTACCACAACGGGTAAAGGTACTGCACAGGTGCAACTTGACTCTTTAGCCTATGGTCAAGCGACCTTAACGCAACGTAAATTCTACCGCGTGACTGGCGGCAGTACCCAAAATAAAGGGGTCGTGCCTGATATTAAGTTGGTTGATATTTACAATGAAGAGTTTGGTGAACGTAAAGCGAAAAATGCTTTACAGTGGGATACCATTCCTACAGCACCGTTTAAACGTGAAGGCTCGATCCAAGCCTATGTTCCCGATTTGATTAAGTCATCTCAGCAACGTGTCAGCATTGATCCGCAATTTAAATATTTAGAGCAACGTACTGCGATTGCGAAAAAGACGGAAGAGCAAAAGCGTGTGGTACTAGACTTAGCGAAGCGTAAAGCCGAGCTGTTGGCACTAGAGCAAAAGTCTTTGGATGCTGAAAATCAGCGCCGTAAAGTGGTGGGTCAAAAACCTTATGCCAACTGGGAAAGCTACCAAGCGTCTATGGATGCATTGGTGGAGGCACGTGCAAAAATGAAGGCAAACCAACGTCCAGCACTGCCTGAAGAAGAAGTCTTTGTGACGGAAGCAGCAAACGTGCTAATGGACTATGCCAAATTACAAGGCAAAACGCATACAACAACAGCCAAAAAGTAAGTAATTCATCCATAAATAACATTGAGATGATTGCTTGAGTTTTTGACAGAAAAGATGAATTTATCCATTGAGAAATAGCGAGCTACGGCTCGCTATTTTTTTTGTGAGTAGGGCGGTGTTCGATTTAAATCTAGAAAGCAATCTATAAATGATTCTAACTTATTCATTTTATTATGATTAGAAACTGTTCTAAAATAATAAACACCTGATGCAATTTTTATCAAAAGTTTAAGTTTTAGTGAACTTCATCAAGCTTTATTTTTTTAAATTAATCAGTTGCTTAAAATCTTGAAAGAAAGACTTGACCATTACCGTAGACTAATAGATTCTAAGAGAAAATAAGTAAGTAATTGAAAATGTAACAAGTTAAAGGGAAGAGATAGATTGGGTAATTCGGTTAAAGAAAGTGCCACGATAACCTAAGCGGAACGCTTGATATGACCCATATTCATTATGATTACAATCTGGTCGTTGGTTCAATCGTAGTTGCATTATTAAGTTGTTACTTAGCTGTTTCACTCGAACAAATGTTGTTCCGTGGAACACGACCAAGATATGAAAATGTCATTTTATTATTCAGCGGTGCAATTTTAGGTGCTGCGATTTGGTGCATGCATTTTGTAGGTATGATGGCCAGCCATTTGCCTTCAAATCATAGTTTTGATACTAGTCTGACCCTAACATCTTATTTTATCGCCTTTGTTGCGTCCACTTTTGCCGTGTGGTTAACCACACGACTGACGCTACCATTTCCTCGTTTAATTTTAGGCTCAGTTTTAATGGGGCTAGGCATTTCCGGAATGCATTACACGGGGATGCTGAGTTTAGACGTTCAGGGTTATGAGCAACGATACGAACCTTTAATTGTTATCTGTTCAATTTTAGTTGCGATCTGTGGCTCGTGTTTGGCATTTTGGCTAACGTTTAAAAATAAATACTCGCCAAAACGTAACATCATGAATGCCTTTGTTGCGGTCATGCTGACTTTTAGCATTGTCGCTATGCATTATATTGGTATGGCAGCTGTTGATTTTGTACCGCTAAACTCGATGGATGTATTGGTTGCGGCTCAAATTAACCATAATTTATTGCTATTTATTGTCTTATTTGTCACCAGTTTATTGTTGATGGCGGCCTTTAGCGTTGCAGTACTTGAGCAACGTTTAGAACATCGCAGTTTGCAGTTGATGCGCGCAAATCGAGAACTGGCTAATCAAGCGGTACAGGACAATTTGACCCGTTTACCTAATCGACTATTTTTGGCTGAATATGCACATTTTCTATTTACAGAGCATCGCTTAAGACAAGATAAAATTGCTTTTATTTATATTGATATCGACCGTTTTAAAGCGGTCAATGATGTGTTTGGACACCATGTGGGTGATCAACTACTGATTCAAATTGCCACACGCATTCACCGTTTAATTAATGATCAAGCCAAATTGCTACGAATCGGTGGGGACGAGTTTCTGATTGTACTTGAGTCGGCAAGCAATGATTCTGCCACAGCAATGTCTGAAAAAATATTGGAATTGATGCAAGAAAGCTTTTTGATTGCAGGTAAGGAAATTAACATTTCAGGCAGTATTGGTATTGCGATGTACCCTGAACATGGTGCGAACTTACAAGACCTACTGATCAATGCAGACACTGCAATGCTGAGTTCAAAGTATCAAGGGCGTAATACCTATTCATTTTTTAATTATACCGCCGACCAATTTGAAGAAAAAAGTCAGACGAAACTGATCAATGATTTGTATAAAGCGGTAGAAGAACAGCAATTTATTTTATTTTATCAGCCAAAATTTAATGCCGTTGATCGTGAAATTTGTGGAGTAGAGGCCTTAATTCGTTGGAATCATCCAACTCTAGGTATGCTGACGCCAAATAAGTTTATCAATGGTGCAGAAAAAACTGGACTGATTATTGCCATGGGCTATTGGGCGCTTGAAGAAGCCTGTAAGCAAATTCAGCACTGGGAAAAGCTGAACATGCCGCTGTATCCGATTGCGGTCAATTTATCAACGATTCAGTTTGAACATAAACACTTATTTAGTACTTTAGAGTCGCTTTTTGCACGGTATGAAATTAACCCGTCACATTTAATTATTGAAATTACCGAGTCAACTGCGATGCATCATATCGATGCCAGTATCGTGACTTTTGAACATTTGAGAAAGATGGGGATTAAAGTTGCGATTGATGACTTTGGGACGGGACATTCAAGTTTCTTATATTTAAAAGAACTGCCTGTAGATGAACTGAAAATTGACCGTGAGTTTATCCGCAATTTGAGCGTCGGTTCTAAAGAAGAAATTATTTTAGAAAGTATTATTCACTTGGCAATTCGACTGGGGCTAACAGTCACTGCAGAAGGTGTAGAGACAGAACAACAAGCAGAAATTTTAAAACGTTTAGGTTGCCAACAGTTGCAAGGATATTTGTTAGGAATGCCGATGCCAGTGACACAGCTTGAAGAAAGCATGAAAGCGAAAGTTGAATAAAGTCATTTGTAGTCTTATCGCATTGCCAATGAGTATAGAAAAAAGACAGTGGAATACGTTATATCGTCGATAAAAACAGGTCGTCATCCAATGTAAAACATCAAGACACGCCACGCTAAGATTTTGACTCAACCCGATGTGGTTGATTATTTTTAATGGTCAATCTGATACAATATCGCCAATTTTCCATATTGATCAGATCTGATCTTTTGCACTGCGAGTTTTGCAGTAGGTGTCTTTCATGAGTTTTAAAGAAGAATTAGCGACACAGGTCGCTCAGCGACGTACTTTCGCTATTATTTCCCACCCCGATGCCGGTAAAACCACAATGACAGAAAAACTGTTGTTATGGGGACAGGCGATTCAGGTTGCAGGTATGGTAAAAAGCCGTAAATCTGATCGTGCGGCAACGTCTGACTGGATGGAAATGGAAAAAGAACGTGGGATTTCGATCACCACTTCGGTTATGCAGTTCCCGTTTAAAGACAAGATGATTAACTTGCTCGACACCCCAGGGCATGAAGACTTTTCTGAAGATACCTACCGTACATTAACTGCCGTTGACTCTGCACTTATGGTGATTGATGGTGCAAAAGGTGTCGAAGATCGTACGATCAAGTTGATGGAAGTGTGTCGTATGCGCGACACGCCGATTATTTCATTCGTCAACAAAATGGACCGTGAAATTCGTGAGCCATTAGAACTGCTTGATGAAATCGAAAACGTATTAAAAATTAAATGTGTTCCGATTACTTGGCCACTGGGTACAGGTCGTGACTTTGCCGGTGTATTTAACCTACTCGAAGAAAAATTCTACGTTTATAAGGCAGGTTTCGGTTCAACCATTACGGATATTGAAGTCCGTGATGGCTATGACTATGCAGATTTGCGTGAAAAAGTCGGCGATCTCGCTTGGGCAGCATTTGAAGAATCATTGGAATTGGTTCAAATGGCCAACGAGCCTTTAGACCGAGATGAATTTTTGGCAGGCCGTCAAACGCCAGTCCTGTTTGGTACGGCACTTGGTAACTTTGGTGTAGACCATGTTTTGGATGCATTTAGTCAATATGCGCCTGAACCTAAAGCACATCCGACGCAAGACCGTAAAGTTGAAGCGACTGAAGAAGGCTTCACAGGTTTCGTCTTTAAAATTCAAGCCAATATGGATCCAAAACACCGTGACCGTATTGCATTCATGCGTATCTGTTCAGGTAAGTATGAAAAAGGCTTGAAAATGAAACATGTGCGTCTAGGTAAAGATGTACGTATTAGTGATGCTTTGACGTTCCTTGCCGGTGACCGTCAACATCTTGAAGAAGCATGGCCGGGTGACATTATCGGTTTGCATAACCATGGTACGATTCAGATCGGTGATACCTTCACTTCAGGTGAAGATTTACACTTTACCGGTATCCCTCACTTCGCACCTGAAATGTTCCGTCGCGTGCGTTTAAAAGATCCATTGAAGTCAAAACAGCTACAAAAAGGCTTAAAAGAACTGTCAGAAGAAGGTGCGACTCAGGTCTTTATGCCGCAAAACAGTAACGACTTAATCGTGGGTGCTGTGGGTGTGCTTCAGTTTGAAGTGGTGGCATATCGTCTGAAAGAAGAATACAAAGTTGATTGTATTTACGAGCCTGTAAGCATCAATACCGTACGTTGGGTATCGTGTGATGACGAGAAAAAATTCAACGAATTTAAGAAAAAAGCACATGACCAATTGTCTGTCGATGGCGGTGGTCATTTAACTTATCTTGCACCAAGTCGTGTGAATTTACAGTTAATGCAAGAACGTTATCCGGATATCGTGTTCCGTAATACACGTGAACACTAAGTTGTTCTTTTACAGAAATAAAACAGCTTCTTCGTGAAGCTGTTTTATTTTATGGTAGAGTTTTTAAATTCATACATTACGCAATCATTTGGTCGTTTAGGACATCATGAAAATATTCAAGGATGCTACAGTTTTTGCACTTTTGGGGGGTGTTTTGCTGCTCGGTGCATGTGATTCAGGAAAAGAAAACAAAGCGACAAAGCCGGCCGATGATGGCGCTTCTGAAGCGGCCGTGATCAATCCAGATGTTTTGCCTTATTTAAATATCCAAGAGCAAGCCGCTAAAATTGCCAAACCGTTTTGTGAAAATAAAAGTTGTATTGATTTAGAGATACAAACCATTCAGACCGTAGATACGTGGTTGAATAGCTGGATTGAAAAGAATCAGGCGAGCGTCGTACAAGATCAGATTGCACTAAAGCAGAATATGAATCTCCAACAAGCTGTCGATGCGTATGTGAAAAAATCAGATGCTTGGCAGGCCGAGTTTAAAACCAATAAAGCCTATGAATTGGCGATGTACACACGAGTTCCATATCAACGGAATCAATATGTGCTGCTGCAAATCGGTGTCGATACCAAACAGGAAAATATCACGGTCAAAGAGCGCTATTATTTTTTTGTGGCAGACCGTCGTGCGAAAAAAAATCTCAAACCCTTAGATATTATTGATGCAAAGCAGCAGCAAAATATGGATGCCATTGTGCAGCAAGCCTATGGCAAATGGTTAGATGAACAAGATGTGGATGTCAAAAAATCGGCACCGAAAAAGCTCTATTGGGGCCAAGCAGATTGGTTCTTTGATCAAGAAGGTGTCGGTTTGCATTACCGTACAGATGAAATTATCAAAGATAGTACACAACTGGATATTTATCTCAGCAAAGCGCAAACACAACAAGTCTTGAAAGCTGATGTGTATCAGCATATGTTCTAAACAACGAAAGTATTTAATTTGATGAGATATTTACTGAGATAAATATCAATTATTCGAAATGAAAGGTTGAAGCAATGGTGCAAAAAAATAAAATTTGGGCAAGCTCAATATTGGCAGTTTCTGTTGCATTCACGGCGTGTCAGCCACAACAAGCTGAACCTGAAAAAAAGCCGGATCAAGCCAAAACTGAACAGCCAGATTTGAGTGCAAAACTGATTGGTGATGCGGAAAAATTACAACTGAATTTACCTGAATGTGATGGCGGGGTCTGTCCTGAAATTTCAGTTGAACGCTTAAACAGTAATCAAGCCTTTATTGATGAATTTATTGATGCGGAAATTTTAAAACAGTTGGGAGAGATCCTGTCTGTTTCGCCTTTAGAAGATAAAACGCTGAGCAAAGACGCTCCCGCTGCAAGTGAAGTACCTGCAGCGTCTGAAGCAAAATCTGCTTTGGCAAAGGTTGAAACGCCCAAATTAAAATTGGAAAAAGCCACGCAGCCTTATATGCAAGCATTTTTAAATTTAGATAAAGAGTTGAAATCTTTAAGCGCCAATCAGCAAATCAGTTTGATGATTAAACCTAAAATATTGAATGCTGAAAAACCCTTGGCAACAGTGGTTTTAAATACCAGCTCATATTTAGGTGGGGCGCATGGTTCTTCTGCACAGCAATATTATAACTTCGATTTAAGCACTCAAAAATTGGTACAGCTCAATGACATATTGCTGCCCAATCAACGTACTAAACTTGAAAAGCTGGGCTATGAAGTCTTTAAAACTTGGGTGAAAGATGCCAAGTTGGCGGACAATGTTCAAGAATATGAACAGATTTGGAAATTTAAACTGTCTGATAACTTTTATCTAAGTCAGCAAGGTCTAATTTTGCAATATGCCGAATATGAAATTGGGCCATATGTGGCGGGTTTACCACGTTTGACCATTCCGTATGATCAATTGCAAAGTATCTTGAAAAAGCAATATCTACCAGTAGTTGAAGCTGCTGAAGCCTCAGCCGTAAAAGCAAATTAATTAGTTCAATGACTTACTCACTGTTTGATACGCATACGCATTTTGATGTTCCTGATTTTGACGCTGATCGGGAACAGTTGGCGCATGCTGCCAAACAGGTGGGTGTCGATGCTTTGGTATTAATTGGTTTTGTGCAGTCACGTTTTCACGATTTGCTGCAAACCCAAGAGTTTTTAGCTCGTTTATCCAATGCTCCCAAAAGCTATTTAGCCCCCGGCTTACATCCGTTTTATATTGAGCAACATCGTACAGAACATTTGTTCGATGTGGAACAGCTGCTAAAGCAGCATGATTGTGTCGCTATCGGTGAAATAGGTTTAGATACCTTTTTGAAACAGCATAAACAGCCCGAACTTTTTCAAAAGCAGCAGCAGTATTTTTCCGCACAACTTGAATTAGCACAGCAGTTTGATAAACCCATTTTGCTGCATATTCGCAAATCCCATGCGGAGGTGCTTTCGATGTTGAAAAAGCATCGATTTAAACTCGGTGGTATCGCACATGCTTTTAGTGGTGGTGTTGAAGAAGCGAAGGCATTTACCAAGCTAGGTTTTAAAATTGGTGTAACGGGGCAAATCACCAATCCCAATGCAAAAAAATTACATCAAGTGGTTCAGACTTTAGGGGCGGCACATTTGGTCTTAGAAACCGACTGTCCCGATATGACCCCCTTATGTTGTCAGCATTCGACGGAAGGGCGTACTCGTAATACGCCGGTCAATTTGCCCTATGTCTTGCAGGGTTTGGCTCAGAGCTTAAACCGTACTGAATCTGAGATTGCACAGATCTTATGGAGAAATTCATTACAAGCATTGCATTTGGACGCTTAAGCGGCAACAAATATTGACGCTGCTTGATTGAATCAGGTTTTCTCCACATTGTTTATACAATGATGGTTTTCTAAAAAAAGGCGCATTATGCAATTTCTAAAATGCTTTAGACTTGGCATTATGCTGTTAAATTATTTTGAGTGAGTTTCACATGGCACAAGGACTATTGGCTGGCAAACGCTTTTTAATCGCGGGTATTGCAAGTAAGTTATCAATCGCATTTGGTATTGCGCAAGCTTTACATCGCGAAGGTGCAGAACTGGCTTTTACATACCCAAATGAAAAATTAAAAAAACGTGTAGATGATTTTGCTGAACAATTTGGTTCAACTTTAGTTTTCCCATGTGATGTCGCAGTAGACGCTGAAATTGATACCGCTTTTGCTGAACTTGCTAAACATTGGGATGGTCTAGATGGTGTTGTGCATTCAATTGGTTTTGCACCGGCACATACTTTAGATGGCGATTTCACTGATATTACCGACCGTGAAGGTTTTAAAATTGCTCACGACATCAGCGCATATAGCTTTATTGCGATGGCTCGTGCGGCAAAACCTTTATTGGCTGCACGTCAAGGTTGCTTATTGACGCTGACTTACCAAGGTTCTGAACGCGTAATGCCAAACTATAACGTTATGGGTATGGCAAAAGCGTCACTAGAAGCAGGCGTACGTTATTTGGCAACAAGTCTTGGCGCTGAAGGTATTCGTGTAAATGCGATTTCAGCAGGTCCGATTCGTACCTTAGCGGCTTCAGGGATTAAATCTTTCCGTAAAATGTTAGATCTAAATGAAAAAGTCGCACCGCTTAAACGCAATGTCACCATTGAAGATGTCGGTAATGCAGCATTGTTCCTTTGCTCACCTTGGGCAAATGGTATCACAGGTGAAATTCTGTATGTTGATGCTGGCTTTAATACTGTAGGTATGAGCGCTGATCTAATGGCAGATGCTGAGTAATTTGCTCCTCCCTTTTTTAAAGGGAGGGTGGGAGGGATTTTGTTAAGTAGAAGTAAATCCCCCTCATTCCCCCTTTTAGTAAAGGGGGAAGCTAAAAGGCAATAAAAAAGACCGCTAAAAGCGGTCTTTTTTATATCTGAGATCAAGTAATTAAGCTTGGCCTTCAGCAGCAGTTTGCGCACGTTGCAAATTCGCTTCGAATTCAGCATCGAAGTTAATTGGTGTAAGCAATAATTGTGGGAAGCTGCCTTTAGTAACCATATCGTTCACTGCTTCACGTAGGAATGGGAACAAGATATTTGGGCAGTAAGCACCAAGAATGTACGGAAGACGTTCTTCTTCAACGCTATCGATCAGGAAGATACCTGCTTGAGTAACGTCAACGATAAATGCAGTGTCACCCGCATTGTTCGCTTGAACGACAACTTTCAGTGAAACTTCGAAGTGTGTTGGATCAACTTTTTCTGCAGAAGAAGAAAGGTTGATATTTAGTTCAGGCTGCCATTCTTTAGTAAATACTTGAGCCCCAGGTACTTCGAAAGAAATATCTTTAGTATAAATACGCTCTAATGCCAATTGTGGTTGAGCTTGTTGTTCTTCACTCATTGTTTATTCCTTAATATGAGGTGACGATTTATGTTTAAAATTAAGATAGCATGCTGTCGAGTTTGCCTTCACGCTCTAAAGCATAAAGTTGGTCAAAACCGCCAATAAACTGATCATTAATAAAAATTTGAGGAACGGTACGGTGGTTGGTGCGTTGCATCAATTCAACACGTACTTCAGGCGCTTCATTTGATAAATTAATTTCTTTATAAGCCACGCCTTTACGCTCTAGGAGCTGTTTTGCACGAATGCAGTAAGGACATACAGTTGTTGAATAAATCGTAACTTCAGCCATGTTAATCTCCTAAGAAGCGCTTATTTGCTTTTAACTAGAGGTAAGCCTTGAGCTTTCCAGTTGCTAATGCCGCCGTCTAAACGGTATGCATCTGCATGACCGACTTGTTGCAATGCAGAACCTGCCACTTGACCAAGGTTACATACAAAAACCAACGGGCGATCAGAAGTTTTTAACTCTTCAATGTGTTTTGTAATTTGGCTATATGGAATATTACGGCTACCGCTAATATGACCTTCGCGGAAGTCTTTCGCATCACGTAAGTCAATCAATTGAGCATTTTTAGCTTTTACTAAAATCCCTAAAGATTGAGGTGAAATTTTGCGACCATTACGCTGGCCTTCAAGAATAAAGAACAGCACGACCAATACAGCCAGCGTTCCAAATAAGAAGGGGTGATTCCCCATAAATTCGAACCAACGTTCCACAATTCACCTAACTACAATTTTAAATTGCCAAGAGTATAGCCCATAAATATGGTGATCAAAATCACCCCTTCAAGGGCATGAACAGAATAAAAATTAATTTTTTTGCTGCGCTTCCGTGATTTCGTCGATCAGACGTAAATAACTGTCTAATCGGCGCGGCAAAATTTCGCCATTTTGAGCCGCCATTCTAAGCGCACATTGCTTTTCATGTTTATGCGTACAGTTACGGAACTGACAATAACCCAAATGTGACTCGATCTCAGGGAAACCTTGCTGAACTTTTTCCAATTCTAGGTGCCATAAACCAAATTCACGGATTCCAGGTGAATCAATCAATGCAGAACCTTCACCAAACGCAATCAAGCGCGTAGAGGTGGTGGTGTGCTGACCGAGCGCGGAGTTTTCCGAAATAATATTGGTTTTTTGCGCAGCATCCGGAACAATGGCATTAATTAAAGTACTTTTACCAACCCCAGACTGACCTACAAATGCGACAGTTTCACCAGAAAGTCGAGCAGAAAGTGCGCTTAAGTCACCATCGGATTGGGTTTGCATGACCTCATAGCCCAAGTCACGATATTCTTGTAATAGCGTTAAGATCGGATCGTTGTCTTTAAGTAAGTCTGATTTATTTAAGACCAATAAGGCTGGAATATCAGCATCTGCACAGGCCACCAAATAGCGGTCAATCAGGCCAGGTGCTGGCTCAGGAAGCGGTGCAAATACAATCACAATCAGGCTGACATTGGCTGCGACAGGTTTCACTTTGTGATAACGGTCAGGGCGTGTCAGTAAAGATTGGCGTGGATGAATCGCGGTAATAATCCCTAAACCTGTGATCGGGTCAGCTTGCCATTTGACACGGTCACCCGTCACCAATAATTCGAGATTGGTACGGGTATGGCAGCGCCAAACACTGCCTAATTCGATGGGTTTCCAATGGGGTTCAGGTTCACCTGCTTGCACAATTGGTTTTTCAGGATGTTGGTCGGGTGTAGACAGCGCTTGAACTTCAAGTTGACGACCATAATGTTGGACGACCAAGCCTTCCAAATCTGCAGAAGTATCGATTTCTTCCTGACGAGATTTATGTTGCTTCTGAATGCGACGTTGCTGCTGTTCAGTCAGTCGGCGCTTACGAATTAAAGCCATTCATATCCTAAAAAACCATGAAAACTAGATGGCAAAAATAGCATGAAAGCAGGGTCTATTTACAGCGCAAGCCCAATAAATTTGCTACTATGTTCATTTTTACAGCCTAATAAGATTGCACATTTATGAGCAGCACACCTGATACACGCCTGATTTGGATTGACCTTGAAATGACAGGTCTAGATACAGATAACGACCAGATTATTGAAGTTGCAACAATTGTGACGGATGATAATTTAAATATTCTGGCGGAAGGGCCTGTGCTTGCGGTACATCAGTCTGACCGTGTGCTCAATGCGATGGATGAATGGAATACTCGCCAACATGGTCAATCAGGCCTAATCGAACGTGTACGTCGTAGTAAATTGACAGCACAAGATGCTGAACAGCAAACTTTAGAATTTTTGAAAAAATGGGTGAATCCAAAATCATCACCAATGTGTGGTAACTCAATTTGCCAAGATCGTCGTTTCTTACATCGTTTAATGCCTGAAATGGAACAATACTTCCACTACCGTAATCTCGATGTATCATCAGTGAAAGAATTGGCGAAACGCTGGCGCCCAGAGATTATGGGTGGCTTGAAGAAAAATGCCTCGCATTTAGCAATGGATGATATACGTGACTCGATTGCAGAGCTTAAATACTACCGTGAATATTTCTTTATTATGAATAAAGACTAAGGTTGTAAGAACGAAAAAGAGGCGAAAGCCTCTTTTTTTTATCCGAGATATTTTCTCTATCGTTGATAGATGTTGGCTTGATGAATCTCGAGAAAACTTGCAGGCTGAGCCAAATCAGTGAAGCCAAATTGACGATATAAACCATGTGCATCCGCCGTCGCAAGCAACATGCGTCTTAGATCTGAGGAGCCACATTTTTCAAATAAAGTACTCACAATTAATTTTGAATAGCCTTTGCCTCGATGCTCATCGGTGACATAAATATCGGCTAAATAAGCAAAAGTTGCATAATCCGTAATGGCACGACCAAAACCGATGAGTTCATCATCGAGAAGTAGGGCCACGGCCAAAGAGTTTTCAATCGCTTTTTTCACCACATGTTTTGGAATATCTTTTGACCAATAGGTATGGCTTAAAAAACGATGCACGGTGTCTAAATCCATTTCATTTTTGTCATTGGTAATTTTTAAATTATTTGGCAGAGGATGGATGTCCATGGCAATACACACTTGAGTTTTTGATCTATGGTTATATTTTTAAAGCAGATCTCCGTTCGCTGTAAATGTTTATTTTGATGGATTTAGACCTGATGCGAATGCTGCTCTGTTGCGCTGTCTGCTGAATTGCGTTTTATCAAAGAAAAAAAGCAGTGAATTTGCTAAAATGGCGGCTGATTTAACTCTGCCTCCAAACCTATGACTGAACTGCTCCAAGATGATGAATATGACCGCCGTTTTGCTGGCGTAGCCAAAATATATAGTGATGAAAGTTTTCATCATTATGAAAAAAGTCATGTCATGGTGATCGGGATCGGTGGTGTAGGCTCATGGGCGGTAGAAGCTTTAGCACGTACAGGTATTGGTGAGCTAACCTTGGTCGATATGGATGTGGTTGCTGCATCGAATATCAATCGACAATTGCCTGCCATGAGCACGACACTGGGACATGAAAAAATTGAAGTGATGGCAGAGCGCTGCCGTGCGATTAATCCCCGAATCAAAATAAATTTGATTGATGATTATCTTACGCCTGAAAATGTCAAAGAAATTTTGGCAGGTGCTCCTGACCTAATTTTAGATTGCATTGATGATGTGAAGGCAAAATTTGCCTTAATGCTACATTGCCGTTTTAATAAAATTCCGTTGATCGTTTCGGGTGGAGCAGGGGGTAAACTTGATCCGCTGAAAATCCGAGTCGCAGATTTATCAAGAACAGAGCAAGACCCGATGTTAGCTAAATTGCGGACACAATTACGTGGCAAAGGCATTTGTAAAAAGCCGAAAGAAAAGTTTGGCATCACCTGTGTTTATTCAATTGATAATCCATTTTCCAGTGCTGATGTTTGTCCAAGTGCAGGCTTACGTTGTGGTGGATATGGTTCAGCAGTAGTCGTGACGTCCAGCTTTGCGATGGTGGCTGTGTCAGAGGTGCTCAAAAAACTTGATGCAAAACGAGCAAAAGCATGACAGCTATCTCATTTTGAAAAAAATAAAGCACCGAATTCGGTGCTTTTTTTGTATATAGAATTAAAATCAGACACAATGTTGGAATAATTAAAATATTGATTTTTTGGGGCGAGTATGTGGTTTTTACTGATACTAATTTTGGGGATGGGAGCACTTGCGTTTTGGATGTGGAAAAGACCTGATCCAGTAAAACGCGATCAGGCTAAAGCAGTTGGGCATGACTTGTGGATAGACCAATTAGATGCACAACTGAAATTCGCAGAACGTTTAATGCTTGATGCACCAACCGACTATACGCGTGCCTATGAGTTGTATCAAAATTTAGCCAAACAGCATGAAATTCCGCAGGCCTATGTCGCTATGGGGCAGATGCATTTACAAGGCTTAGGCCGAGAAGTCAGTGTGGAAAATGCGCTGGCTTTATTGGAAAAAGCCAATAGTTTAGGTAGCGATGATGCTGCATATGTGTTGGGGCAAGTTGAAGAAGGTATCTATGGCGGTGTGCCCAATATTGAAAAAGCGCAATACTGGTATCGACATGCGATTTCACGCGGTCATTTGGATGCACAATATCGACTCGCCGAACTAAACCCAGAAGATCAGACACATGCCGAGCAGCAACATTTAGATTTGTTGCAAAAAAATGCGGACAATGGACATGCCAATTCACAGTATCAATTGGCACAGTGCTATTTAAAACAAGCCACGCCAAATATTGCTCTGGGATTGGAATATTTACTGAAAGCTGCTCAACAAGATCATATGGCGGCTATTCAGCAATTGCAGCAGTTCTATGCTCAAGGAAAGTATCTTGCGCAAAATGATGAAAAGTCATTGCAATATTTAAAGCGAGGATTGCTACTCGGGCACCAGCAGCAGTTGTATGAATATTATCAAGCAGTATTGATGGGTAAAATCGACGTCGATCAGCGTCAGCGGGTTTATCATGACCTTTTGCAGCAGGCCAAAGAGCACAAAGTTGCAGCAGCCAGCCGATTATTAGGCATTGCACATTTTCATGGTTGGTACCTGGAGAAGCAGGAAACTTTAGGTTTTCGCTTTCTGACCGAAGCTGCTCAACTTAAAGATGCTGAAGCGATTAGTCTTATTGCAGCGCTGTATTTTGAAAAGTATTTGGTTAGTGATGATCCGCAAAAAGCATTTGAGTTATATCAAACAGCGTATCAATTCAAACCATTATTCATTAACCAAGTCGGTTTGGCCCTATGCTATCTACACGGCGTCGGTGTTGAGCGAAATATCAAGCAAGCGCAGCAACTTTTAGTTGAAGCGGCAAGACACTTAAATGATATGTCCATTACTTGTGTCGCCGATCAGAATTATGTGATTGGACGTTTTTATGCATTGCCAGAGTATCCTTTACCACATCGTGATCAGTGTCTGAGCTATCTGGAAAAAGCTGCAGAACAAGGTTCGCAGGATGCTGCTTGGTATCTCTACCGTTTAGCCATGGACAATATCTTGCCTGATGTACAGTTTGATGAAGCTCAAACCCAGCGAACATTGTTGAAGGCGGCGAAATTAGGCCATCCTGATGCACTTACGCAACTAGGTCTAGTTAATTTAAAAGGACAATGGGGAACACAAGATTTCCAACAAGCGTTGCAGTATTTCTCGCAAGCGGCGGGATTAGGAAATGTGACTGCCTTGTACCAGCTTGGTGAAATGTCAGAACATGGTTTGGGTGTGCAGCAAGATTTAACTCAGGCACATAGTTATTATGCACAAGCGGCTCAGGGGATGAATGCTGCGGCGTTAACGCGATTGGGCTATTTATATATTCATGGCATGGGCATAGAGCGTGATCTTAAAATTGCACAGCAATATTTGGAAAAAGCGGCCTTGCAAGGCTATGTCGAAGCACAAGAGCAATTGGAGAATATTCACGCATTTTTAAATACTAATTAATCGCGATGCAAAGCAGTAAGGTGGTATGAAGAGACCTGAAGTTTAGTTTGATGGTCTCTACATTTTTTTTATGCAGAAATAAATAGAGTAAAAATAACATAAAGAATTGATGTGGAAATTTGAATTTTTACTTACATAAAACCCAACAAAGCAGGCAGTTTATGCCTAGAAAAATATGAGTTTTTTTGATTAAATACCCCGCATATTTTATAAAAATCTGATTTTAGATAATAACGATGCTGAACAATATATATTCTGCAATTGAAAAATTGGGCATTAGTCCACAAAAACGTGCTTTGCACATTCAATTTTCAAATTCGACATTAAATCAGGCGGTATTTTTACAACGCATTGATGGGGAACATGCGCTTAGTACGGGTTTAAATGTTCAACTGATTTGTCTATCGACTTCTGCGACCTTAGAACTCAAACAATTTATTGGCACGCAAGTCGCAATCGATCAGGTAACCGATGCGGGTCAACTTTTTCGTATTACCGGGATCATTACAGAAGCATTTCAAGGCCAAAGTGATGGTGCATTAACGCTATATAAGTTGACCTTAGAAGATGCAACGGCATTATGGCATAAGCGTCGTAATAGCCGCGTGTTTATGAATAAATCGGTCAAAGATGTGGTCGAGATTATTTTTAAGGAATGGCAAAAAAAGAGCCCACTTTTTGCAGCGAGCTTAAGTTTGGACTTAAGTGGCTTAAAAAAAGAGTATGACGTTCGACCATTCATGATGCAAAGTAATGAAACCGACTATGATTTTATTACCCGCTTATTACGCAGTGAAGGCATTCATTGGTTGGTTGATGAAGCTCAATCTTTTGTAACATCGTCTGCGACACCCATAGCAGCCCAAAAGCTACGTTTGATTGATGATAATAGTCAATATCAAGCTTTGGAGCGACGTAATATCCGTTTTCATCGCAGTAGTGCGACTGAAAAAAATGACAGTATGACCAGTTTTATCGGTCAGCGCAGTCTGCAGCCGACGTCGGTACATGTGCAGCGGTGGCAGGCGGATGTGCTTGAACAGGACGAGGGTGGTGGTGCAGTACAAAGCAAGCATCTACATAGTCAAAATCAAGATAATGCGAGCTTAAGCTTAGAGCAGGCATGGCATGTGAGCCCTGCATGGATACAAGATCTGAATGGTGAAGATGCTGCAACTGCCTCTAATAGTGCTCAAGTTGAACGTCTCAATCAAAATTTTAGTGATTATTATGCGGCTCAAGCCAAACAATTTATTGCTAAAAGTACCGTGCGTGATACACAAGTTGGTTATTGGTTCAAATTGGATGAGCATCCAGAGATTGACCAGCATCGTGGTGCCGATCAAGAATTTTTGATTTTATCTAAGTCTTTTTATAACCAAAATAATTTACCCAAAGACTTAACCGATCAAGTTACACAACTGATCCATCAAAGTCAGTGGCAAGTCAAACAAAGCGATGCGGATGAACGCCAAGCCAATACCTTGGCTTTGCAACGTCGAAATATTACGACCGTTCCTGAATTTAATCCACTTACACATCGACCAGTAACACATCCACAGCGTGCCAAAGTTGTGGGTCCTGCCGGTGAAGAAATCCATGTTGATGAATGGGGACGGATAAAAGTCCGTTTCCTATTTACCCGTTCCGATGATCATGGTCATGATGGCGGTGCAGGTGCGAATAATAATGACACAGACTCGGCTTGGGTTGATGTGGTGACCCCTTGGGCCGGCGAAGGTTATGGTGCACGCTTCTTACCTCGAGTTGGTGAAATAGTTGTCGTTGATTTCTTTGATGGCAACATTGACCGACCTTTTGTCGTGGGTCGTATTCATGAAGCGCAGCGTAGTCCTACTAAATTTGACAATAAAGGACAATTACCAGATACCAAAAAACTCGCGGGAATTCGCTCTAAAGAAGTGGCCGGTGAGGGTTTTGGTCAATTACGCTTTGATGACACTACAGGACAGATCTCGACCCAACTACAAAACAGCCACGGGACAACACAACTGAATTTGGGGCATTTAAGCCATCCTAAAGAAACGGCAGAAAGTGAAAGTCGGGGTGAAGGTTTTGAGCTGCGGACCGATCAATGGGGGGCAGTACGAGCTGGACAAGGCTTATTGGTGTCGACTTATAAACAAGATGAGGCGAAAGGTGAGCACTTAAATGCAAATGAAGCCAAAAGCCAAATTGAAAGTTCCTTAAAGAGCTCTAAGGCATTAAGTGAGGTTGCCAAGAATCAGCAGACAGACCCACTGGAAGTTTTGGAAGGGCTTCAAGCGTTTATCGAAGTTTTAAGTCAAAAAGATGAGAAAAAAGCAGCAGAATTTAAGTCTGCTGTCATAGTGTTGGCTTCACCTAATTCGATTGCTTTAAGTAGTAATGAAGATATCCATGTATCTGCAAATGGTCAGATCAGCCAAACTGCAGGCAATAGTATGAACATTTCCACGCAAAAATCTTTAATAGGTCATGCAGGTAAAAAAATCAGTTTATTTGCAGCGCAAGAAGGATTGAGAGCATTTGCTGGCAAAGGAAAAGTTGAAATTCAGGCACAAGGTGATGGATTAGATCTGATAGCACGTAAGGGCATTCAGGTTATTTCTACCGAAGATACGATCTATATCACCAGCCCTAAAGAGATTAATTTAACTGCGGGTGGTTCACAGATCAAAATAAATGGTTCAGGTGTGTTTCCGACTACGGGTGGGAAGTTTGAAGCGAAAGCGGGGCAGCATAAGTTTATACTTGGAAGTAAAGTAAATTATTTTTTACCTAATTTACCATTTGCAGAGATAACGTATAGTAATAAAGTCGATATAGTAAGTATATTCCCTAAACAAGATTTTGAAGCTTTAAAATTCTCAGCAGTTTATGATGATGGAAAGTTAGTAAAAGGTAATTTAGATGAATATGGACGTACTAGTCGATTAAAATCAAATAAAGCTGAAAAGGTAAAAGTTCTTATTGGAGGCGAAAATTGGTTCTATTACGCGGATAGATTAGGTGGAACTCAAGAAGATGAAACCTATGTGAAATTCGTAGATTTTAATGGAGATCCAATTTCAAATTTGATGTTTAGATTACTAGATGATAATTCTAATGTATTAGCTTCTCTTAAAAGTGATGCAAATGGAGAAGCAAAATTTATTTCAAATAAAGTAAAACAACCTTGTATTGCGATTAAACGATTTAATAACTCTGAATATAAACCAATGTTTAAGATTGAAAGCGATTTTATTAGAGAGTTGGTTTTAATAAGTCCTAAAATATTAGTAGATATAGATTTATTGCCGGAAGGTGGTGATAAAGGGGATTATTTACGAAGTTATTATCAGGATCAGGAGATATAACTATGAATTATAAGGCAAGGCTAAAAATTATTTGTAGTGATAGAAATTTAGTACAAAGTTTAACTTATTCTTTTGTAAACGAAACAACAAAAAAATCCACTTCAAATGATTCTAAATTAGATTCAAACTTTTGTACAAAAGTTTTTGAGTGTGGAAAGAATGATTTAGTCAAATTTTTTTTATATAAAGATAAAAAATTAAAGTTTAAAGTGAAAGTTAAACCTACATTGAATGGTACCTATAGTGATTCAGTGTTTAGGTATCCTACATCTGTTGATACAACTAAGACACCTGGTAATAATAGAAATAGTAAAGGGAATGCTGTTTTTATCCCTTATAAGAGTCAACAACATTACGATGAAGCAAAGAAAAATCAGGAAAAATCCGAGAAAAATAAAAAAGTTGTAAAAGAAAAAGTTGAGAAATCAATAGATGATACTGTTGAAGCTAGTGGTTATGTTGGTGTAATGCTTACAGGTGCTAAGGTTCTTGAAAACAAAACTTTTCATTGGGGTTTAATTCATACGAAGGGTCCACAGCTGGCTACGCAAAGAATGAAAGAAATAACCAATTTTAAAATGTACGAAAATAACTCTGAAACTGATAAGGCAATTCGAGAAAAGCAGAATTTAAAAGAACAAAAAATAGCGCCATTGATGGCTAAAATAGATAAGCATAATAGTAAAATAGGTGTAGTCGGCGATGCTAAGGATGCAAAAGAAGTCTATACCCTATATAAGGCTAAAGACACAGAAGGGTTATCTTCCAAAGTTGGTGAAGTCGCTGGTGGTAAGGTTGGTGAGGCAGTTGGTGTGTCTCTAGCAGGCGTTTGTATTAAAACAGCAATCAAAGAGATACAAAATCCAAGAAACGCGTTGATTATAGGCGGCCTCTGTGCAGCAGCATATCATCATTCTGGTAGTGAATTAGGTGGAATGGCTGGAAAAGCAGTAGGTGAAACGAATCTTTCGAAAGAAGTTTCATTGGGCTTTACAGAAGCGTTGATACGTAAAGGTAAATATGACGATATAGCAGAAGAAAAAAGAATTGCAAAAGCAATTGAAAAAGATCCTGGATTAGCAAATCACCCATCTGGTGCAGATTAAAGGTTAGGTTAAGAGTATGAAAAAAATTGGATTGATATTATTTTGTACAATAATGTGTCTATTTTTTGCCGCTTGTACTAAAGAAAGTAATTTTCAAAACGGTACACATGTAGATAATAAAAGTTCAGAGCAGTTGTATGTTGAAGCTGGTGATTACTACCTAGGTCTTAATGGTAAGGAAAAAAATTATAAAAAAGCTTTTTCATTACTGATGCAGTCAGCTGAGCTAGGTCATTCAAAAGCTCAAACTGAAGTTGCTCGTATGTATTATGATGGGGTAGGCGTGAATCAAAATTATGAAAAAGCATTTTATTGGTTTGAAAAAGCAGCTAAGAAAAATGATGAAATAGGTTTGTATAACCTCGGAGTTATGTATAAAGAAGGTAAGTACGTAAAGCAGGATGATGTACAAGCATTAAAATATTTTGAGGAGTCGTCAAAAAAAGGACTTTCAGAAGCTCAGTTTACTTTAGGAACCATGTATTATCAGGGGGATGGGGTAAAAGAAGATGAGCAAAAAGGGATTCAACTGTATGCCCAAGCAGCCAAACAAGGGCATAAGGAAGCTAAATTTAATTTAGGTAATTATTATTTGAAGAATGAAGACTTAACTCAAGCAAAAAAAATATATGAAGAATTGGCAAATGAAAATTATGGGATGGCTCAGTATAATCTAGGTTATATCTATTTAAGTCATTTCAATGATGAAGAAAAAGCGAAACATTGGTTCAAACTTGCAAATTTCAATGGCGTGAAAGAAGCTAAAGTTGCACTTGACGAGTTGGATAAAAGTTGAATTTAGTTTTAGGAATTAAAATAAAAATAAATTGAAATAAAAAAAAGCCCCTCAGGGCTTTTTTATATCTGGGCCTTAAGGCAATTGCTGAATCGGACTACCACTAAAAAAGATCCGGGAAGGGCAAATCATCCCTATTTAGCAGATTAAATGGTTAATTTTATGATGAAAAAATTAAGTTCACTATTATTGTGTCTTGTGTTTGGTATTATATTTATTGGATGCGATAAACATTACAATACTGAGAGTAATAAGGATCAGAAAAATATCAGTCTTGTAGACTTGTATAAGGAAGGAGAGGATTACTATTTAGGGACAAATGGGAAAGAAAAAGACTATAAACATGCATTTGAAATTTTTAAAAAAGTTGCTGAGCAAGGTCACACTAAAGCTCAAGTTGATTTAGCACAAATGTATTATGATGGTGTTGGTACTAGCACGAACTATGAACAAGCATTTTTTTGGTTGGAAAAAGCAGCAAAATCCGAGGAGCCAGCGGCATTCTATAATTTAGGAGTAATGTATAAAGAAGGAAAATATGTAAAGCAGAACAATGCGCGAGCATTAAAATATTTTGAGCAATCCGCAAAAAAAAGGATTTTCGGAAGCTCAATTTACTTTAGGAACGATGTATTATCAGGGTGATGGGGTAGAAGAGGATGAAAAAAAAGGGATTCAACTCTATAGGGGTGCAGCTAAACAAGGTCATCAGCGTGCCAAATTTAATTTAGGTAATTATTACTTGAAAGAAGAAGATATTTCTCAAGCAAAAAAAATATATGAAGAGTTAGCTAATGAGAATAATGGTATGGCTCAATATAATCTAGGATACATTTATTTAATTCATTTCAATAGATTTCTTTCATAAGTCATTTTTCACTCAGCTCCAAGTTATAAATTCCAGCAATTAGATTGAATCTCAATGCTAGTCTTTTGCCTCGATTGCGATATCGCTCAGCAAGAATTTTGAAGGTTTTCAAACTGCCAAATACATGCTCAATTCCAATTCTTCTTTTATTGATTTCCTGATTATAGATTTTTAGTTCGGAATCCAGTTTACAGTGCTTCTTTGCTTTTAATGGCAACAAGCTATTCGGATACACTGTATAAATTCCCTGATAACCCTTATCCGCAAGGATAAATGCACCTGCAGGAATCTGATTCAAGTTACGTTTGAAGAGTTCGAAATCATGTACGGCACCACGACTCGTACATAAACTCA